>JABXKR010000189.1 GCA_013619145.1 Psychromonas sp.
GATAAAGAGTAACTTTGCCTGGCCAGTAAACTGCGTAATTGTTTATCCAGATCATATCCTTTGAGACCCCAGGATGCTGTATAGGATTGAAAAATAGCTTTTCTGTTGATTTTTATAGATTGAATTAACGGAATGTGCCTTACGACCGCAGAACCAGAGTTTGCCATGCTCATCGAGATAGCCGAGATCGCCCATACGGTGGCGTCCTGTGTTGCCGTCATCTATTTTTCCCGCAACTGTTGCTTGCGATCGTCGATAGTAGCTTAGGCTTACTTGCGGTCCTTTAACGACGATTTCACCAATCTGATAGGCTGGTAATGCCAGCTTGTCATCCCATTTCTCGATTATCTGTGTCGTAATCTTGATAATAGAAATTTCGATACCCTCTACTGCTAAACCGACACAAATACCACCGCCCGTATCGGTAATATTTTCAGTTAGTAATAGCGCAGAGCTGGTGATTTTACTAATTGGTAACGATTCTGTTGCACCATAAGAGTTAAGTAGTTCAACCCCATTATTAAGCAGCTTAGTAAAACGTTTGATTGAGGGTAGGGTTGCTGGTGCACCTGCAGAAATTACGCGTTTAAGCGAGCTTAATTTAAGGCTTTGCGCTACACCTGCTTGGCCTAATAGTTCGATTAATGCGGGGTTGGCGAACAGATTTGAGCACTGATATTTTTCAATGGCGGCAAAGATATTATTGGGATCTGCTGTGATTGGTTTACTGGCATCCATATCCGGCACAATCGAGGCCATCCCCAGTGCAGGACCAAACAGTGAAAATAGTGGAAAAGTCGCTAAATCTCGCTCACCATTTTGTATTGCATAATCATTTTTTAAAACGTTTATTTGTGCTTCGAACATTTCATGGCTATAAACAACACCTTTAGGCGTGCCAGTGCTGCCACTGGTAAACAGGATTGCAGCCATTTGCTGCGGATCGAGTTTAACCATTTGATAAGGCTGATCATTGTTACATTTTCTTAGTAAACGTTTTAAGCTGCTACCACCCCACAAACTCGATCCGGCGACAGTAATATTATGTTTAATGCTGGCTTTACCCCAGCCAAATAGTCGTCTGGCAATATGCGCTTTAGGAATGCCGATAAAAATATCAGGTTGTGCTTCGCTGAAACATTGCTTGAGGTTTTTAGTTCCCATGCCGGGATCAACTAATATAGGCACAATGCCAGCTTTAAACAGCGCAAAAGTTAATGCAAAAAAATCAATGCTTGGCGTTACCATCAGCACTGCCTTGTCACCACTTTTTAGGCCATATTGATTAAGTGCAAAAGCGATATGATCGCTACGCTGGTTAAGTGAATAAAAATTAATTTCTTGATAGGTAAGTTTGTTGAGTTTTTTCTTTTGAACAGCAACAGCAAGTGCTTTAGGCGTGTTTTTAGCTGCATCGACAAGATGACGGCAAAGGTTAGCTTGTTTGTTATTTTGCATAAATTAGTGAAGATCCACCTTAAATGTTCGATTTATCTTATCGCCATCAAATTATTGATGACGATACAGATTTTCATATTATGGGTTATCAGTCATAAATGTTTCAATGAGAGGAATAACCTGTTCGCTTGCATCTTCAAGAATATAATGACCGCAATCAGCAAATTCATTAACGGCCGCATGCGGCATTTTTTCTTTCCAAACGTCTAAGAAATGTTTATCAAAAACAAAGTCTTTTAGGCCCCAACAGATAATAGTTGGTACTTTTTGAAAGTTAGCCAGACTTTTATCAATATCAGAAACTAACTGATAGTTTTTATCATTCGGGAACAAGGGAATATCTTGCACAAAACGTAATGTTGAAATGCGGTTTTTCCAAGAGTTAAACGGCATTACATAAGCTTCGCGAATATCTTTAGGCATCGCTTTACGTTTAACACCAATATATGACGCGATTGAAGAGAATGCATTAAAACCGCGAACTAATATTGTTCCCAGCAGAGTATTACGGCAGATCCATAACGCCATCGGAAAGGTTTTTGCTTTTGGAATATGAAAAGCACCGGTGTTTAAAATAACTAACCGTTTGATTCGCTCCGGATAACGTGCCGCGTAACCCATACCAATCATGCCACCCCAATCGTGAACAACCAAAGTGATATTTTCTTTGATCTGTAAAGATTCAAGTAAAGCCTCTAAATCATCAATACGATTTTTAAGGGTGTACTCATACTCTTTATCGCCGGGCTTATCAGATAAACCGCAGCCGATATGATCGGGCACTATGCATTGATAATTTTTGCTCAGTGCTTTTACTAAATTGCGGTAATAAAAAGACCAGCTTGGATTACCATGAACCATTACGACGGGTTCACCAGAGCCTTCATTGAGGTAATGATATTGCTGACCATTACGATCTAAATAATTGCGTTTAAAAGGGAATAATGTATCTAAATTCATTTTACCACTCAAGTCCTAACATCATACAATTAAGGCCACTGCCTATACCTAAAAAGCTCACATTGTCGCCTTTCTTTAAAAAGCCTTGGTCATGTGCCATAGCTGCGGTTACGGGTAAAGAGACAGTGCCCATATTGCCTAGTTTTTGGTAAGTTGGAAACTCTTTGTGTGCAGGGATATTTAATGCTGCCAGCACCTGCTTTTGATTAGCAGAGCCAACTTGGTGACAGATAACTTTATCAACCTGCTCAACTAGCCAGTCACGTTGACTTAAAAAATGTTTCCAGGTGTCATGTGCTAGTGCCACACCTTCTTTAAGTAATGGCACTGCATTGGTACGCATAAACTCGCGGTGCAGTTTCAATCCAACTTCCTGTAAACCCCATTTACACAGATCATGATGCTCAGGTGCCGAAAGGTGGCTTGCGCCTAATAATTTATGTTGGCGTGAATTTTTCAGAGGCAAGCTGCCGTCAGTTAATAAAACAGCAACTGCGCCTGAGCCCCCTGTTAAGGTTGCTAATGATTGTGAGAAATTCTGAATAGTCGGGTTTTCAAGCATATTGTCGATAGTGATATCAACAATATGGCGAGCTGATTCACAAGATACCACTAAACCAGCTTTGATTTGGCCAAGTTCGATACGGTTAGCAATATCAAGCATGCCGGATAAAACGCCTAAACAAGCATTACTAATATCGTATATTGCGGTGTTGCTATTAACACCCAATTCTGCAGCAATACGGCAGGCTGTTGCAGGTTCGTGCTGATCCCGACACACACCAGTATAAACAACAGCGCCAATATCATTAATATTAATATCGGTTTCATCTATTGCTTTTTTAGCTGCTTCAATTGCCCCATCTGATAAACGATGATCTTTTGGCCACCAACGGCGTTCTTGAATGCCGGTTAAAGCGGCAAGCTGCCCCATTGGGATACGAAGTTTTTGATATAAAGGCGCAAGGCGCGATTCTAATTCGGTGCTTGAAATGGCATGTGGAGCCAGTTCATAAGCTAGGCTATTGATAAAAACACGGGAATATTTCATTAAACTGTTTTATTTCTCATCTATTTCACTATTAAAAGAGCAAATGTTCGGCGTACCCTTAAATCGAGGGCGTAGATTAACGCAATTCTTAATTTTAACAAAGGGCTATCCGCAAAGAATAATAGCTTTACACCTGTTTGGTGCGCTCACGCGTATTATTATTATTCAAAATTTTAGCGGTTTACCTTTTTTCAGGTAATTCACCCACTGTCTATTACCCTGTAGCGAATTTAATATTTCATTTGCTAACGGTAATGGTTCTTTGTTTATCTGACTTGCTAACATTTCAGCAAGCAAAGGAGCGCTGCATAATCCACGTGAACCTAATCCCGTTAACATATACAAATTATCGTAAAAAGGGGCATTATTAGGATTTAATGATTTTTGAGCATCTTGATAAAACAGTTTAGTCGCCTGGTAATCCGGCACAGCACCCGCATAAGGAAAATGATCGCGTGTAGTACAGCGAATACCGATATTTGCATCCTGATGATCGATCTCTATCTGCTCGACCCAGTCTTTACCTGCAATACATTTTGCTAACTTTTGTTTATTCTCAACTTGCTCCTGCTGCGAAAATGAGTCATCGACAATATGGCGCTTAAATGTCGCCCCCATGCAATGTTTTTGATCATTTGCCGGGGTTAAATATCCTTCATGGCAAAGCGTAACATTTAACTTATTGATGCCGTTAGCTGTCGGTATATGTGTTACTTGGCCGCGTGCCGCTGATAGCGGAATTGCCTGGCATTGCTTAAAATCTAATGTATCAAAACCGGTTGTGAATGCTAACAGGTCATGCTCAAAGCTGTGATCAGCGAAATTTAACGTCCAACCTTGTTGGTTTTGAGTAAAGGATTGTAATTTGTGATTAAACTTTACGGTTAAATCACCTGTCTGTTTGGCTTTATTAATAATCGCTTCAACCATCTGTTTAGGGCTTAACCATCCAGCAAGCGGGTAATATAAGGAGTATTGGCCAATATCAAGGTTGGAAATGGTATTTGTCTGGGCGATTGAACATTTACTGACAAGTTCATCTGGTAATTGTGCTTGCAGAATTTTATCAAGTTTTTTTGCAGATGCCGGATCGTAATAGAGCTGTAATAAACCTGACAAGTCAAAAGCAAATGGAAAAGAGTGAGCGATCTGCTGAATATAATTACGAGCGAATAAAAATGAATTTGCAAAGAATTGGCTCAAACTATTATGTTGACCATTTAAT
>JABXKR010000197.1 GCA_013619145.1 Psychromonas sp.
CATACAACCAGTCAGCACGCGTTCTCGCCAGCGCAGAGGTTGATAACGCCACAAACTCCTGATTAGAGCGTAACTGCTGCAGCGAGCGCTTTACCGCATTGGTGGTTAAATCACTGACCAGGCAGCGTTGCGTCTGTTTTAACTTATCACCTTTAATGCCGCTAAAGTGGATCACCTCATCCACCAGCAGCTGCCCTTCGCGATCCGGATCGCCGACATGCACTAACTGATCCGCCTGCTTAATCAGCTTTTTTAAAATAGTAAGCTGTTTGCTGGTACGCGGGGTCGATTTCAGTTTCCAGTTTTGCGGAATAATCGGCAGATGTTCAAATTTCCACTTTTTATATTGAGGATCGTAAGCTTCAGGATCAACCTGAGTTAACAGATGTCCGATACACCAACTGACCACATCGCCATTACCCAGATGAATACAACCATCCGCTTTGCGATGAGGTTTCGGCAGCGCATCGGCAATTGCACGCGCAAGGCTGGGTTTTTCAGCAATATAAAGTTTCATTAGACACCACTTAAACTGTTTTTCCATACAGTAGTGCATTGTATTTACTATTTCAAGCGATTAGTCTCAATAGTCAGGGTCGACAGCTTTACTAAATCAATGCATAACACTTTCTTTTTGATAATAATTTTCAATTAGCTACGCACTAAAATATAGCGTCAGCTTGTCTATGCGCACCATGATGATCAATTATTTCTAGTTAATAACCCATCTGAAATAAAATTACCTTTATTTTCAATACATTAAGAACTGGCTTAATTGTTGCAATTTTTGTAAGTGTTTTAATATTTTATTCACACTTGCTTTATACAATGGTTAACGAATATTGCCGGCAACTAACAAAAAATAATAAAAGCAGAGATACCGGCAAATTAAGCGCCTCGGAAGTGTTTACAGGGCATTGCATAAAGCAATTAGCAGATTGTAATTTTTACAGATAACTAAATATTGCTATAAATAGCAAAAAACAGACAGGAAAGCTTTATGAACATTGAACTAGAGCCGTTTTTTCAGCCGATAATTAATGTCAAAAATGGACTGATCGCCTATAACGAAGTGCTTGCCAGGAAAAAGAATATTGACGGACATTATATTTCAGCAGGCGCAATTTTTTCATCGCCTGTTTTATCAATCGATAAAAGTATCGAGTTAGATAATCAGGTCAGAAACAAAGCATTTAAAAAATATAGAGATTATACGGGTGATGCACAATTAACGATTAATATTTCTCCAGCCTGGTTTAGCAAGCATGCGCGTAACTTAAAACAGAAAAACCATAAAGTGCCCACATTAAGCATGCTCAGAGATTGCGGCATAGATCCGAGTCGTATTGTTATTGAATTAACCGAATACGATGGTAACAAAGAGCTGATCCAGCATTTTGTTGGTTATTATCGGGAAATGGGAATGAAGGTGGCAATCGATGATTTCGGTGCCGGTTTCTCACAAATAGATCGTTTACTCGAGATAGAGCCGGATATCATCAAACTGGATATGAACCTCTTCCAGCGTTCTTTAGTGAGCAGTTATACGATGGATTTTATTGAGGTTATCGCCAGTTTTGCGAAAAAAAGAGGAACCGAACTGGTATTTGAAGGGATAGAAACCCCTGACCAGTTTGATATTGCGGTAAGCTCCGGCGCAGACTTTGTGCAAGGCTATCTATTTTCGCAAGCCACAGCTGAATTCTATCAGGACAATATTTTTGTTAATGATATAAACAGATTGAAGTTTCCAAAAATTGCAATCTGATTGCTCCTTTATTATTTATCAATATTGAAGCGGCAAATTAATTTGCCGTTTCAATATGCAAACAAAAAACAGTGATGCTGTTTAACGCCACAGCCCTTCATGCCAGTAACCAGTAAAGGGACTATAATCACAACAAATAGCTTTGACTAATAAGCTGCGGATCGATAGATTTAATATTCTTAAATGTCGCCTTGCTTCTGGAGAATAGCAGATGAAAAAACAAACTCGGATTTTATTAATTGGCACATTACTGTTCTCAATTTTTGCGTGCAACGAAGCCAAAGTCGAGCATCAGCCTGCACAAGAAAAAAAACAAACAGCAAGTGATAGCAGTGCAGATGACAATAAAAATAACTGGGATGAAGCGAAAGAGTCAACCGACCAAGCCTGGCAACAAAGCAAAAAAGCGGGTAAAGAAATTTGGGATGCAAGCAAAGAAAGCAGCAAAGATATTTGGCAAGAAGGCAAAGAAACCTCTACTGAGTTATGGGATACCAGCAAAGAAGGCTCTAAAGAGATTTGGGATGACAGCAAAGAAGCCAGTGGTGACGTTTGGGATGATGTAAAAGAGAAAAGTAATGAAGTGTGGGAAGAAAGTAACAAAGCACTGGAAGAACTGTTAGACAGCAGCAAACAGGAGAAAGAAACAGAAGCCGCAGAAGATGAAATTTAAACACTAAATATTAACCAAGCGCACTCAATACCGCTTAAGTTAACAATTTTTGTTTTGATACGCACAAAAAAACATCAAACAAACCAGAACGTTAAAAGAAGGGTTGACAGTTTCGAAGCGATAACGCAAAATCACTTCGCTTTCAACAGCAAAGAAAATAACGCTCGCTTAACTCAGTTGGTAGAGTGCCGCCATGACATGGCGTAGGTCACTGGTTCGAGTCCAGTAGCGAGCACCATTTTCTTGTCCTGTAACGTCTATTAACATCCATAAAACCTTTTCAAAAGACCTAAAAACAACACTTTAAGAGATCTCTTAGTCTATTAGCATCTATTGACGTCTTGTAAAATCTACGTTCTGAAGTAAGCTTTGAAGTAATCATTTCAATAACGGGTTTTAAAAGATTACTTCATGGCAATAAAAGTTAAGCCTTTAACGGCTACGCAGGTACTTCAAGCTAAACCAAAAGACAGAGATTATAATCTAGGTGATGGTGATGGCTTATCTTTAAAAGTTACGCCTTTAGGTTCAAAGTTGTGGCGCTTTTCTTATTATCGCCCTGTCAGTAGGAAAAGAGCGCATTTAGCTTTAGGTAAATATCCCTCGGTATCTTTAGCTAAAGCTAGAACTAAAGCGATTGAAGCCAGAGAACTGCTTGCTGATGGCATAGATCCAAAAGAGCACAGAGATAACACATTAATAGCTCAACAAGTGGAATTAACCAATACCCTGCAAGCTGTATTTGAAGATTGGTTTGCCGTTAAACAAACCAGTATTAAAGAGCTCACAGCGAAAAAATTAAAACAACGCTTAGATAAATACTTGTTAACTCACCTTGGTAAATTTCCTCTAAGTGAAATCACCGCACCACAAGCTATCCAAATCCTCCAGCCAGTTGCTAACCAAGGTAAACTTGAAACTGTTGGCAGGCTTTGCCGTAATTTTAATGAAATAATGACATTTGCAGTTAATACAGGAATTATCGAGCACAACAAACTTGCAGGTATAGGTAAAGCGTTTGCTACAGCTAAAGTAACTAACCAAGCTTCTTTAAAGCCTGAAGAGCTGCCAGAGTTAATGAATGCGCTTAACTATGCAAGTATCAAACTAATTACACGCTGTTTAATAGAATGGCAATTACACACCATGACGCGCCCTTCTGAGACTGCAGGTGCACGCTGGGATGAGATAGAGAAAGAAAAACAGCTTTGGAATATTCCCGCGGACCGTATGAAAAAAGGAAGAGCGCATACTGTGCCCCTAACAGCGCAGACATTAGCACTGTTAGAGACCATTGATTCAATTACTGGCGACTGTGAATATATCTTCCCTGCAGACAAAACAAATAAAAAACACATTAACAAAGAGACAGCGAATAAAGCGCTACAACGAATGGGCTTTAAAGGACGTCAAACCTCGCATGGGTTACGTGCACTAGCAAGTACCACCTTAAACGAACAAGGGTTTGATGTAGACGTAATTGAAGCAGCTCTTTCACACGTAGACAAAGATAAAGTAAGAAGTGCTTACAATCGCACTGATTACCTTGAACGACGTAAAACGGTAATGAGCTGGTGGAGTGACCATATAGATGAAGCTTCTAGAGGCTCAAATTCGATTACAGGATTAAAAACACTTAAAATAGCGAACTAACGACCGCTACGAATGATAATCAGTACAGCTATGTCGTAATGTTAATATTTAGCTTATCTAAAGGGTTATGATCCAATAGCCCTTTCCGTTTTGCATGCTCCATTATTTCATGAAAATAAAGATGGTTTCTAAGTAGCACTTGCATATCACCATTTTTCTTGATCGGTTCTAATACTTCCATAACCAACTTAAGACTTATGTCCTTAACTGAGCAAGTTGCCACAAACGGTAAAATGAAATTCTCTAATGAATTCTTTATCGTTTTTCCCCCTAACGGCTTGCTCTCTCTCGATTTAACTTTAAGCCATTCGTCAACTACGTTTTCAAATAGATATTTATTTACTTCACTTTCATCCGTTTTTCTTAGTGAAATTAGATATCCGATAACCAAGGTAATCACAAGTTGCAATCCTACTGCCATAATACCCTCCAGTATTGGATTTCCCCAACTTGCAAATTCTATACCTGGGCTTATGAGTGCAATTGTAAAGAGCACTTTCACATCTGTCTCTTATACACATCTCCG
>JABXKR010000315.1 GCA_013619145.1 Psychromonas sp.
CGATATAGCCGGACTTAAACGATGTGAAGAAACTATTTCTGGCACTCCCAGTGGGCCGAATCGTGCTGTTTCACTTGCCCTAGTGTCCTCACTTAATGATTTTGTGACGGGTAACTATCAGCGCTCTACGCAGACGCTGGCTACAATTCCCCCTGGCGCGCGTGTTGGTATTGGTGGCAGCAATGTCGAGCGAATACTTGTCGATTTGATCGAAACGAGTAGCAAAGCGCGGCACTAAACACACAACAGTCCTAGAGTTTTTGCAACTAAATAAGTGGCTTGGTCAAATATAAGTCATTTAAGTACGTTCACT
Source organism: Psychromonas sp. (assembly GCA_013619145.1). Taxonomy (GTDB): domain Bacteria; phylum Pseudomonadota; class Gammaproteobacteria; order Enterobacterales; family Psychromonadaceae; genus Psychromonas. The sequence continues at coordinate 314 of JABXKR010000315.1, forward strand.
ATGTTCGCCGGACGCGCAAAAAGACGTGCCCCGCTTAATTCTGTCCTTGCTGTATCTAGGTATAAAGATAGATAGGCTTTTACGCTTGCTTCAGGGAGAAAACGAGCATAAATAGAGTGATCTCAACAGATAAAGAGTGCAAAAGTTCTAAAGCGCTTTGTGCCCCATTGCGCCTTACAAACTTACAAATTTGTGGCCAGTTTTACTTGGCCAGAATAGACCTGTTTGTTCGAGTAGATTTGGACAAACAACCTTTTCACACAGTTTTTTCGAAAAGTCCTAAAATGCCAATTCTAAATTTCTTCGATTAAGTGTTGATAGCTGATATTCCAACGCAGAACGATCTAATTTGCCGGTTTCCTTTATTACCGAATCAGAAAAACGCTCTGGTCTTCTAGATTTAAGGAATAATTTTGGAGAAAATTTAGACTCTGTTTTTTCAGTCATATACCGGCCATTTATATTAATAATCCATTTTCGTGGGAATGAATTATTGATAAGTGTTCTCAGGTGCCCCAAATAGCCCTAGGTAAAAATAAGTCATGTGGTTTTAAACGGTAAGTTTTACGTTAGCTTATGTCTATTCAACTAAAGCCGACAAACGAGCTAACTCTGCTTTTAACTCATTAACCTCTTGCTCTAATAACTCCACCCGAGTTTCAAGTTCGCCCTGATCTGTTGAAGATACTGGTGCTGAATTAGCTCCAGCTTCTATAGGTGCAAATTCTGCTTCAGAAGTATCAGAAAATAGATGTATGTAGCGAGACTCTCTTTTACCGGGCTCTCTTGCTAACTTTTTCACTAACTGTACGTTGTTTAAGTTTTGCAATTGCTCAAGAGCGACTTCAACTTCATTAACATTGGCAAAGTCAGCTAAACGATTAGTGCGGGTGCGCAGCTCACCAGGTGTTTGCGGACCACGAAGAAACAACACACAAATAATCGATTTTTGTTGTTCTGTTAATTGTAAATTGCCAAATGACGTATTACAGAACCTGTGCTTATACTTATTAACTCGTCCTGATGCTCCAGAATCGACCATCAGCTGTTTCATATCGATTAATTCATCAAGAACATTTTGCACTTCAGTTTCTGAAAGCGACATAACCGGTTCCCGGTTACTCTTTTGATTACAGCCGTTGGTCAGAGCATTTAACGACAAAGGATATTGTTCAGGTGTGGTGCTCTCTTTTTCAAGCATTACGCCAATAACACGACTTTGCAAAGCAGTTAATGTGATCATCTAGTGGGCTTCCTTAAGATATTCATACTTAATAGTGTAGAAAGTAATTGATTATATGGTTTTTTGTTGAAATTAGTTTGGTTAAGAGCAATAAAAAGAAGAAAGATCTTTTAAAGATTGATAATTAATATCTGTTAACTGAACTGCAATCAAACCAAAGCGCAGCACGGCCATAAAAAGAACATTTAATGGAAATAAAAAACTCAGAAGACAAGGAATATTAGCTTAGATTTACGTGATAATAGTGAATTGTGTGGTAAAAATCGAGTCTATCTCATCATGAATGCAGCTAAAATAAAAGCTATTCGAGGCTATAAACGTAAAGCTAGCTGAAATGAGATCGTATCAGCAGATAAGTTGTGCAAACTTCTAAGGCGCAATGTGCCCCTTTCCGCCTTAGAAACCTAAGTAGCTAACGCCCCAACGACTTACAAACTAGAAATAAATGACTAAATTAATTTGGCCACTGCCATGTTGTTGGAACACTATTTAATTGCATGCCACTATGAGATCCAATTAATGAGTATGACTTTGATCAGGCAGCGCTGACCATAATGATTTGAGCAGTTAAATCACCGTCGACAGGCAACATCGACGGCTAGAAAAACATTATTCATTCTTTTTATATTCAGACCGCGTATTTTTTTCGAACGAAGCACAATACGGTCATTATCACGAGGATGAAAGAACCAAATGACCCCGCCTTCTTGTCAGCGGTAGGTTGAGTTTTTTTACTGTAATCTATATCAAAAATGTTATAACTAAAATATGGTTCAGGGATTTGGTAGTCTGTAATGTGGCTCTCAATCCAAGTTCTATAACTGCTTACTTGGGTGTAAACATCAGGCAATGCGTTATTTGCGCACTCCTTACCTCCAAAGCTGACCACACCAGCTAACCGATAGCCCTTATCTGCGTCACTCGCGGCGGATTTATCCTGCCAAACCAGTGGCCCGCCAGAATCCCCAGCACATGCTCCTTTAGAAATTTTATTTGCGCAAATGAAATACGGAGCTAGAGCCTGAGAATGTGTCCAGCCCCAAGCCTGTGCGCATTGCTCGTCACTGACACCATCGAAAATAACTTTTTGCAATGTTTGTGTACTTTGAGTACTTTGTGCATTAGTTCTGCCCCAGCCAGACAGAAATAAGTTTTCGGGTTGCGCACTTTCAAATTCAAAATCTGCATCGACTTGCATCGCCGTATCCATTAGCCTGATCGGTTGTGCAGGTGCTGATGGCGTAGCTTTTAGCTCTAACAATGCAATATCATTTACAGGCTTAATATATTTCGGATGAAGAATTAATTGTCTGACTGAATTTCCCTTTTTTGCCGACGACATAAAATGCGTCGAGTTGCCAGAATAAACGATGATTTGCTCCGCTTTTGCGGATTTAACACAATGTGCAGCCGTTATCACCCAACGATCGGCAATCAGTGTGCCGCCGCAAGCTCTGAGCATATCGCTATCATCGATGCCGATTTCGAGTTGCACCTGCCAGGGGGTTTGGGTGATCGCTGCATCAGCACCGCCCACAATCCTGGGCTGAGATATAATACTAGCTGACGCTATTGGAATATTTTTTGCTATTACGCTGCCCGATAAAATAGCTAACGAAATTATCGATATTACTTTTTTTAACATTTCACTTCCTTATTTATGGGAGAATTCCGAAAAATTATGAAAGCTTACGCCGCAATCAACAGCCTTAATACGTCTGATTGATTTGCTTTGTTGAACTAAGCCGCTGAGCGGCAGATTAAAACATCTACTTAGCAAATATCTAAGTGTACTCACCTCGAATATTTTTAATCTTGGAATTCGTAATAAAAGTAAATGAAATGACAATAAAAAGCAAATGAAGAATGCGTTTAATTCACTATATGCGCGTCACCTCAACCGATTGAAATTATGAGAATTAAGTGACAGCACGATATTAGAGTAAATAATCTATCTCGCTTTGTGATGTGATGGACGCCCCTACCCAATGGCGTTACGTAAGCCATAATTAGATTAAATTGTTTAATCAAAGGAGCATCGCATGAACATTAAAGTGGTAGGTATTGATTTAGCAATGTGTTGTTTCAAGTCTTTGTTCTTACTGAAGAAAATAAGATCCATTTTATTAACAGTAAGGCGATCTCACTTGAAATCTAGCATTGAATTAAGGCATTTCCTTTAATAATTAAAAGTAGTGCCAGCTAGTTTTCGAACTTATGTCAAATCTTATTGAAATGATTTAGTATTTGAATATCTTAAATCCCACCCGCGTCTGATTCAGCCAGTTGTTAACTGAAAATTGCTTTCTTAAATTACCTAATTCTAACTAAGCATAAAAAATCAAAATGATAAATATCTTAATAGTAATAGGCCAAAAATATTCGAATAATCCTACACGGAGAATTGTTCAAGCTTGATACCGACACTGCCGATACGAATCCATATCTTAAAAATCTGAAATGTTTCCCCGTCTTTATTGGCCACTGTTTCTATGTTTTCGGCAAATACAACATCTTCGGTTTTGAATTCTAGCAACGCGCCATTACTTGACAAGGGATTCAGGCGCAAAAAAATCTTATCGGGTTCGGATGTACTTTGTTTGGGGTGCCCAACATAGGAAACAGCTTCCTTTAACAAACGATTTCTATTTGAATACTTTTCAAGTGCACGATCACTAGTAATCTCTTCAATAATATTGGTTATCATAACAACCCCCTTTTTTTTCTATCGCTCATAATAGAAGTTAACAGTATAGTCATCTGCATTCGCACTAATGTGCGAGTGATATGTATTTAATGATAGTCATCCACAACAAAGTTAATTTGATAAAACAAATGATTACATCACATTTCAGGGATAAATATTTCCTCTACTTAGTTAACTAGAGCAGTCACCACACATAACTTAATAAACCGATATAGTTCATCGATAAATATACTATTAAGTGTTAAATTTTTTCAGAATCTGCTTGGGCAAAGTTTATTGCTAAAGAATATATAAAATTGCTGCTTCAAGGTCTTTTATGGTCAAAAGGAATTATTGATATTTTTCGTAAATTGCTTCAATTGTTCCTGCTTTTAATAATTGTTTCAAAGCTTTGTTTATTTTACTAACATGATGTTTTTTCTGGGGATGCACCCTCATCATTATATCGAGTTCATTAATAGTATTACCGATTTTAAAATCCTTATAAGCAGGACTCTCTTTCATCCAATACTGGGCAAATGCTTTGTCAATGAAAACCTGAACAAGTCTGCCCTTAGCCAGCATTTTTAAAAGTTGTTTCTCCGAAGTGCTGTCGTGTCGAATAATTGTTTTTTTTGCGAATTCGTCCATATAGCCGGGATAAAAATAGCCGCGCACTGTTCCTATTGTTTTGCCTTTTAAATCTTGAAGGCTATTAACCGCCACCTTTTCTCCTCCTGCAAACAGTACTACAGTAAAATTTTTGGCAAAGGGGATTGTGTACTCTCCCGGAACTTTTGAATCCTGTCGCCAGACGGGATTAATACCGGGTTCAATATCAAGCCCGCCGTTTTCAAAGGATGTATTAACACGAGCAGCTGGGTAATATTTATACTGAAAAGAGTAACCTGTGATTTTCTCAATTTCACTGAATATATCCTTGTAGATTCCCTTTTGCACATCATTTTCTGGAAACATCAAAGGTGGAAGCCCGTCTTGATAAAGCCCAACTGTAAATGATTCGGCCTGCAAAACATTTGGACTAAGCATTAACAAAATCGGCATCCAAATGGTGAAATATTTCAATATTTTAAATCTCATTCGGCAATCCAAAAAACGGTTAAACAATGAGTGATCAATCCATTATATACATGTTTCAACCATTGTTTCTACTGTATAAAAGTATAGTTCTATGTTTCTAAAAACAAAAATATCAGGCCGCTCCACATTATTAAATGGAGGGCTGTTAGTTGGTAAGATATAGAAACTTCAATTAAAAGCCGGAAATGAGCCAAACGAAAACGGTTTTGGTTGATAAGCACTAAAAATGATAGTTTTCTGTGCACGAGATCATTCCGCATAATAGAAACATCGAGTTAGACTTTAAAGAATCTCGTAGGTTCATATTTGAAGCTAACGCCAGCTATTACGGGTTTATTCCGTAAATGGATTTTTATTGTTTTGTTAATGTAATAGCTGGAAATTAATCGCTTGCTGATAAATACCATTTCATAGTTGTATTGGAGTTGAGAGCAGCATAAAAAGAAGCTCCTGTGCTCTAAGGCTCTATCCTACCAAAGATACGGGTGTTATCTTTGACCGAAATCGTAGGTTAACCACGCCGCTGAATTGATTGTTCATGAAGTAAAGGACTATGGTTTGCTGAGTCCTTTCAACCATTTTTTAATAACAGGTCGCACTTCAGGGCCAACAACCACCCCCATATGCGTTACATCTTGCAATAGCTTTACCTGTACATCTGTGTATTGAGAAATTACTGGTTCATATTGCTCTGCGAACATCGTTTCGTCTGCTGTACCGGCGACAACTAATAAAGGTTGTGTGATAGTGCTGAGATCTTTCTCATAATTACGAGGGGCGTAGGATGTGTTGAGTCGAAAAGAGTACGACAAAGTTTCGGTCTTATTACGGATCTCTTCCGGCATGTTGAAATCAATGGCAGTCAGATAATCGAAGCAATGAATTCCCACGTTATTCAGCATGGTTAGCCCGACAATTCGCCCAGTATAGGGTTGTGCCCACCCGCCTGCGTTCGGCCGCGTCGTAGGAGCGTTATAATAAACGAAGGGAGCCAGCAACATATAGGCATCTGCTTGTGTTCCATACTGGCCTCCCGCAAAGCGGATAGCCAAACCACCCCCAGATGAATGTCCTCCAATAATCAACATTGCGTTCGGATTATCCTTCTCAATCATGGTGATGAGATCCGCCAGGTCATCTTCAAATTGGCCGATATAGTCCACGTCCCCTCTTCTTTTAGGGGCTCGCCCATGTCCGCGTAAATCTGGAGTGTATACCTGGGCTAGACCTTCAGAGCTTATGAATTCGGCTAAAGGCAAGAATTGCTGGCTATGCCAGCCTGAGCCATGCAACAGAATGACAATCTTATTGGATTCTGCTGGATAGTGCCGATACGCTAACTGTGTGCTATCTCTGGCAACAAAGCTTTGCAGTTCTGGTAGGGTTAAGTAATCGAAAAACATCTCACTGAAGTTTATGCCACGCTGAGCCGGACCAGGCTCTTGGGGTTTGCCCGTCAAAATCAGCACTGCAGCAATTCCGAAATAAATCGCCGCAGAGATGAGTACAAAGGTAAATATTTTTCGAATATTTTTGTTCATCATTTATCCCTCTTGCGTTTGATGTGCTTTATCCTAGCAGGTTCTATTCCTGCCTAATGTTACAAATCCCGCTAATTTCTTGTTATAAGCAATTACTGAAATACCTCAAGGTCTATTTTTTCTTTCCTGCAAACATCACGAATAGTTGAATGTTTAGCCAGCCTTCTGAGGTATAAGCTAAGATTAGGAAATGTTAATGGTGACTTCTCTATTTTTAATGACCACTCAGCTAACATAAATAGGAAAAAATCACAGGCAGAAATCTCATTACCTAAGAGATATTGTTTATCCTCTAACTGATTGTCGATAATTAAAAGAGCTTCAGATATACGCTCTTCTTGGGCCGTGATTATGTTAGGAATACATTTTTCATTTGTTGTATGTTTGTGCGGGTAATAATAAATCATCAGTTCCGCTTGAAGCGTGTTATTTAAAAAAGTAAGCCATTGAAAAAACTTAGGTCTGTCGAGGCTTCCTATAGGGGGAATTAATTTTTTACCTGGATTTTGTTCACAAAGGTGAATACAAATAGCTGGGCTTTCAAAAAGAACTAACGTGCCATCAACTAAAGTTGGAATTCGTCCAACAGGATTTAGCTTTAAATACTCAACTGATTTTTGCGTATTGGATTTCCGATCAACAAGTTCAAGTTCATACTCCAAATTCATCTCATGCAGTAAAAAATGAGGGGCTAAACTGGCATTGTTAGGATAATAGTAAAGCTTATACAATTGATCTTCCTTTTGTGAAATGAACAGAAAAACTACCGTTGCTTATAACACCAATCTTGAACTTTTGTTATGCATTTAATCACCATCACAAATTAAAGAATCTATTTGAATTTTTTGGGTGACACTATTAAAACTAAAACTTGCTCTTGAACCTAATATAATTATATTTTCATCTTCCCACTGTGGAGGTGAAACACATGAAAGAGTGTTTGACTCATTTTTAATTCTGCAGCCTTGCCTAAGTGCAAAAAGAAGCTTATTAACACAACTAGAATTTGAACCATATACTCTTTTGATGCAGCCTTTACCATCTTCTCCTGGTCCGAACCCACATTTTACATGAGCACTTTCTAACTTTGAAACCTCTGCCCAGCTACCTGTTTCAATCATGTGGAATAACGAACCATACTGCCATCTAAATTCGGTTTTAAAAGACTCTGTCCGATCGCCTGCCATAGTTATATAAGGAAAGAATAAAAGCAGAAACAATATACGATACATTTCAATTGTCCTCTGCATAATACCGCAATAACTGGCGTCTTAAAGATATCCGCTTGTTTGCCTGGTTGTATTTTGATCTATGGGAATTTAGCGCCATTATTCATTCCGTGGTTGGTGCTTTTATCATATTTCATTTCAAGGGCTATGTGCTTATTGATAATTTTTGTACCTAACGCATTAGCCCTTTCCTCTAATAAGGGGCAAGAGCTTGATGACGTTAGTTTTAAAAGCTTCTCTTCAACTTCATTTGCTGCATTAACAGCAAAATCTTTATGTCCATTTTCATGATCAATTAATGCGCTGTAATATCGGTCCCATTTATTCTTAAGCGTACTATCCGAATCGTTACAGTTCACCCATTTAGGCAAAGTAAACTTTACGTCAACTGTACTAGAGACCGTTGTTATATGGCACTGTCCATTTTTTGTATTCCAGTTAAAGCGCCAGCTCACATACCAATATGTATATGCATCATATGTTTTTCCTGACTGCCTGATGGAACTCTTCGTATTCATCTCTTTTCTCAGCATATCAGCAGTTGCCCCATAAATTGGATAGTATTTCGTTTCTACACTTACTTTTGGCGTAGCTAATGCTGAACCTGAAAATAAAAATGTAAAAAATGAGGCTTTCAATAAATAGTTCATGATTGATATATACACAAAAAAATAACGGCCAGTTAATAAGTGCAGCAAGTGCTGGCGGCGATTTGTTCAGAAAATGGCGTGATAGACTTTGTTAATTTCAATTTAACTGCCTGTTAGCGATGACTCGTTGCCGGAAGCACTTCCGACAATTCATTATCCAGTAAACTTAACACGCTTTGATAGCCGTATTTAGGTTGCCAACCAAGCTCTCGTTGCGCCAAAGTCGAATCATAAACTCGGTCGAGAGTTTTAGGTAAGCACCAACCTCGGCTTGCGAAGTCCGCGGCAAGATTTGGCGCATACTCTTGTATAACATCATCAGCGTTTCGGTACAGCTCACCACAACATGTTTTATGAAATGGTGTCTGTCCGGAAATGATAAAACGCCTAAAACCCGATAAACGTTTTTCTACTGCGCAAGCATGAGCACTTGCCACATCTCGAGCATCAATACCACGCGTTAAACGATAGACAGCCATTAAATCTGCTGGCTCTGGGAAGCAACGAGATATTTGCAGAACAGTGACGGGTAAATTAAACACGTTTGAAATTTTTTCTAGTAACTGTTCAGCCTTAATCTTTGATTTGTGATAAATGCTTTTAGGACTTGGCGTAACTGTTTCATTCACCCAACCCGCTACATCCTCGGGCGTTGATGAATAACCATAAAGAGCGGTGGTACTAGTGAACACAAAATGTTTAATACCCATCTTTAAACCCAATAAAGCTAAGCGTTCCGTTGCTTTAATATTAACTTCTTCAAATTCATTATCAGAAAGCAGTCCAACATGAGGCGCATGCAGTGCCGCTGTATGAATAACAACTTCAACACCTTCTAAAGCTTTAGCCAATAAAGTGGTATCACGGATATCTCCTACATAGTCCGTTGTTGAACAAGGAGTTCTATCAATACCAACAACTTCGTGTTTTTTCATTAGATTGATATAAATTGCACGTCCTACTCTACCAGCTGTTCCTGTAATTAAAATTTTCAACTTTTACTGCCTATTTGAATGTCCGAACCGAAATCGTTTTATCAGCTAACATTTCAGTTCAGCGGAGCCGTGAGTACGCCGTCCGCTGCAACAGATTGTTGCTGTCCTGACTAGAGGTTATAAATACCGCTCTTTCATCTCCGTGGCCCCAACATATTCAACCAGAGCACAAGATGGTTGTTATACAATACGCGCTCCCATAGGAACATTAGGGCCATCTTGTTCCTTCTGCCGTGTCAGCATCTCGCTATCAAAGTGCCGGGTAATCATGAATAATCCCAGTTCATTAGCGCGGGGGCAGAAGATAATTCCGTTATTCCAGACCGATGTGATTATTCCATCTGGTTCCATGATAGGTAAATGCAGTTTTGGATTATGCGGGCTTGTCTTATTGTCTGACGCATTATCTTGCAGTACCACATCACGATAAAAGGTAGCCCAATTTGTGATGATTGCACTCTTATTACGTAACAGTGTCAGGAATTTGGGGATCTCGGTAGGAGGCGACCCAGCTCGGCAGGCACGGAATCCGCCATCAGCATTGCGGATTGATTGGCGGATGAGGCTAGGGGTTTCCACATCTCCCGGGAAATAAGGCACGTTGGCTTCATAATTGCCCACCTGATGCTCTGCCAGTCCCAAAATGGATGGCTCTCTGCTGCGGAAATTGGCAACCATGATATTGATATCCGATTTCATCTCGCGGAAAAACCATGAGGTGAGTGCATCATTGGTAGACACAAATCGAACCAGTCCTTCCTGTTTCGCACTGACTTTCTCCTGCGCCACCCAGTCCGGGTCTACCGCATGAATACACACATTTTGCGGATCGCGACGGGTCACCTTTGTACCCATATAGGTTCCCAAAATACCCAGGCCGAAACCGGCCGAGGTAAACATTGCGTTTTCCTTTTCACCAATGACCTCAGTTTTGGCTTCCTCAAAATCAGCAACCCGCACCGGGTCAAGAACCTCCACATCTGTATCCGCGCTCAACATGCCGTACAATTTGTAATAGGTATGTCCATCACCTAAAGTGTGGTTCATGGAAACGACCAAGGCAAAGCCCGGCAAAGTTATAGCCTGCTGCAAAGGAGTGGACTTGTTGTCGTCCGTTTCTTCTGTTTCAATCGGAATAACCGCCACTTTAAACAAAGGCTGATCGTTATCGGTCGCCGGTTTCGAGCGTGCGCACTGAACCGGCACCAAACAGCTTACGATCGATTCATAAGGCATGCTAAGCGAAAAGCCTATATCTCCAGGCTCATACACAGAGAAATATTGGTCAATGCTAGGCTCAAGGTCAAAGGTCTTGGCATACGCCAGCGCCACCACACGATCTGCCGTGTTCTTTTTTATGATGCGTGAAGTGAGCCACGGATTTTTTTCAAAAATCAACGCCAACCGATGGCGCAGGAACTCGATCGGGGGGGCGCCTTCATACAGCGTTACGGTAGTCACTGGTGGCAGATGCAGGTTTTCAAGTTCCCATTTGGTCAATTTCAGAGTTTTAATGCCATCAGGCCCAAAATGTTTATGTTTGCTCATTTGAAAATTCCTTTTGTATGCATTGGCAGCTACTCTGTTCTTGGTTTTTCATGTAATAAAACCGTGATTTACCTACAGTCTGATCTGTCTTTGTAGCAACTCTCCCTCAATATCCCTTTACTTAGCTGATGGATCCGCCTGCATTTACTTGTTGGGTGATTTATTTTCGAAGCTCAAACTGCTGGCTCTTCATAGCTACAAATATTTTTAATAGTGAATTTTGTTTCAGGATCGAAAAGCGTCTCCTTCAAGTGAAATTGGAGCTCACATCCATATAACTCAAATGCTATTTCACCATCGTTAAATGTATGGTAAACAAGTTCAATTCCATCTAACGTTGTAAACGCTTCTCCTGATCTTATCCATTCACCACTTGAATGTGCAACCCGAGCAACAGCCAAAGTGCCGCCACTCCGCAATGGGCTAATTTCAATTGAAGAAACATCCGTGTTTACGTAGTCGGCGCTTCCTTTAGAAAATTCGCATGCTAGATTAGTTTTGGTTTCCATATATCACCCAACGCCCTAATAATGGGCAAAAAATTATTAGCTAAAATATTAAGGAACGAAAATAGCCAACTGTTTTTTGTCCTTATTAATTAGCTGTTGTTATATACTCTTTGTTAAAAGTTAGAACGAGCCCAGTGACTAAGTTCTTCAATTGGTTTAGGAAAACCAACGGTATAAACAAAGCGATTTTCACTATCTTCAAAAATACTATTGCTTACACCAAGTAAAACAAAACCATCTGCTAATAGTTTGCTTGCATCTTGAGCACATTCAGTTTCAACAATTTTTGTAATTTGGAGAAACGTTTCTTGAGATTTTGTAATTTCCATGTTGTGCATGATTATCCTTGTATATATAAGATTGCATGCTTACTAACACACACAGAATCTATCTGATAAAGATACTTTATAGCAAAATTAATCTTATGAAACAGCAGGTTGCATCATGTTTAACTCATATGTTTGATATTGATTTCACAGGGAAAGTGAGGATATGTATTTATAGATGTCTCTATAAATACATTACACTTTTAAATAACCTAATATTTTCAATCGGTTAATAATTTAATTAATAAAAAGCGTGTGCAATCTGAATCTATAAATACATCATGTAACGGGTAAAGCCAGGACGATAATTATCACCGCCCTCTTCAGTAGATTTTTAACAATGTCGGCCATACAATAGGATCTCTTTGTTAAATGTATTACCTTAAATCTAAACCATAAATATAAATTGGCACAGGCTGTTAGCAAAAATTTGTTGCAAAAGGTTGCTATGAGTAAACTTTACCTATCGAATCCGAGTGTCTTGCTGAAAAATACCTCTCTCATGAACAACTCGTTCATGAAAACAAATCTGTTCCCTCAACCAGCTCATATCATTCGGTAAATACGACGAAAAGTGGAAGCATCCCTTAGCAAAGCGCTAATTAGAGAAATATGTTATTAATAACGGATATTAATGAAGCATTCGCTGTAATTTTGTTTTCCCCGATATCCAGCGCTTACCTGTATTCGCAGCAAATTGTGCAAGCGCTTCAAGTGAGCTAACTGCGCCGTGATACTCGTTACCAAAACTACTTGCTAAATCTAACCACGTCTCACTATCCAGGCCAATAGTGCTCAGCAGGCTCGGTGTGCATTCGCAAATAGCACCGCGTTTATTATCGAGAAAAACTCGCCCTGTCCAATCAACTAACTCAATATAATCTAATCATGAATAACCAATACCTTGTGATTGCTGTTTATGCTCATCACCAACAAAACCAAATAAGGGTTTACCAATAGAATTAAAATCAGGCTTATCCGAAAAACTCGTTTTTCTATGAATTCGCTCAAATATTGAGGTATATTCAGCCTGTTCTGGTTTACATTACTTAATATAGCTGTCGATAGTCTTTTGGATAGCGCCGTCTTGTTTCATTTCTTTTATTGCTGCATTAATCGACTCTACCAGCTCTGGACGAGAAGTATGAACGCGTATTTTTAGATCAGAACGATTGATAACCGGACCTATCTCGACTTTTACATTTCGCTCTTTTAATTCTTTGTTATTTTTGAGCACATAAACAAGCGCTGCTCGATCAATAATACCTGCATCAGATCGTTGCAGAGCAACCTTTTGTATTTGTGATATATTATCACTACTGTCACTTCGTATGAAAAACTCACTGCCTACATAACCATAACCTCGAACAGTTGAGATTAACTTCCCCTTCAGATCTTCAAGTTTATTAAACTCAAATGACTTACCAACTGGAAAAATGAGTACCTCTTCAACCGTCATTAATACATCAGTCCACAATGAAACTTTAACCTGTTCTTCAGAAGCTCTCCAAGCTTCATTCACACAGCACTCTATTTGAACAGCACCATATTTAAACCTGATTTGAGCTCTTTTAGGGGGGAAAAGTTGATCTGCAATTAATGTTACCGCAATACGTTGATCAAGCTGGATCATAATGTCATTCAGGATGCCGCTGACTTTTTGGGAATGAATAATCCAATAAGGGCTCCAGCTTTCATCTGTTATAGAGTACTTCGCAGGTTTTGAAAAGGATGAAATGGATAAGCTGACTAATAAGACAGATAAAACAAATTTCATACAAAACTTAGACATAAACTTAACCCTCTACTCAAACTATAGTGGTTATCTATAGTTTAGACACAAACGCAGTGAAGTGAGCAAGTAAAACTGCTCATGACTGCGAATAGCCGATAAATGACTAGCAAATACCAGACAGATTTTATGCCTATTTACCGTATTGTCTTCCCTTTCGGCCAACAAGGTCTGCACTCTTGACGTTGATTTTGCGGATTCCAATATTAAATGGCAAGCGGCCTATGGCTTCCTCTGTAAACGCTTAACTCGGCACCTTACGATGCAAAGCCCATAACTCTGGGTTTCGGCGGTTCGCTTTACCTTAGCGAACTAAGGAATTTCAGCTCTAATCTAATACCGATTTATCTCGGCGCACTGGCTGCCCTCGCTTTTCTCTATTCTTCCAGTATCCTAGCGATAGAGCAGCGTTAATAACAATAATACGTTTATGATTCACTGACTTTATTGATATAAATGTGCAGTTAATTTGAAAGGCACGCTATTGCAAAAGGTAATCAAGAGGTAAATAATAAAATCACTGATAAAGGCAAACCATCCGAAAGGTTGGGACGCAAAGCTACCGGTCTAACGATTTATTCAATGACAGCGGGGTTACCGAAGATTATTGCTCCCTGCAGTAATCTATCTTGCGTTGTCCACCTCAGTTTTAATTTGCTGCAATTTAAAACCTATTTGAGGACGAACAATGAACAACAATTATCAATCGAAATTTCGTGCTACGCGTCTGGCTAGTGCGATTTCATTAACATTATTAATGACCGCCTGCGGTAGTAGCGAGACAGCTTCTACACCTGATGAAATACCAGCTCCTGTACTGCAATCATTCACCGGGAAAGCCGCTGATGGTTACCTTAGTAATGCACTTGTGTGTTTAGATCTCAATAATAACTCTATTTGTGAAAGTAACGAACCATCGGCGATAACAGCTGAAGGTGGTAGCTACGAATTTAATGGCTTAGACGAAACACTGGATTTATCCACTGTGCGCTTGCTGGTTAAAGTTATTGCCGGGCAAACTGTTGATGAAGATAATCCAGGTGTGGTGGTTGAGCAAAGCTACAGCATGTCATCTCCGCCAGGTCAAATCGATTTTGTCAGTCCGATAACCACCTTAATAGACAACCAGATGCACAGTAATCCAGAACAAACTCAGGAAGAAGCAGTGCAGACTGTCGCCATGCAACTCGGTATCGATTCGACAGATGAAGTCGATTTAACCGGTGACTATGTTGAAGCGAGCAGTGATGATGCTGCCGATGAAAACAAAGATCAATATCAGCGTCTTCACCATGTCGCTCAAGCTGTTGCGGGTGCTATTGCACAAGTTAGTGACAACCTGCAAACTCAGATTGATACATTGGAGGATAGCGATAAGAAAGATGCGTTAGCGGCTATCATTGGTAATGTCGCTGGCAGTTTAGAGCAAATTACCCAAGCTATCGATGAAGCCGAAGCGAATGGCGATGAAATTAAAGTGCAAGACATCATAGTTTCAATCCAAGATACGATTCATATTGCAAAAGATGAACTACATATGGCAATCGATGATATTAAAGATCAACGTGAAGCCCAAATAATGAATCTGCAAGAAGCGCTTACTGCTGAGAATGGCATTTATTTCTTAGAGCAGGAGCAGGAACGTTTTTATGATGCACAGAGTAATAAATGTATCAGTACAACACAACTTGCTTATGGCAATTTCAAGGTTATTGAAAATATAGGGCACTTCAGCTTAACTGCATATGATGCGCAAACTGGCGAGTTTGTTGCATGGTCTGATGATGATAAGAATGAGGATTTCTCTATCTACACATTGGGTCAAACAGGTTGGGTTTTAACTGATAATGCTCATAATAATGAATCGCTAATTAACTTTGCTGACGATGGCCTGTCAATGACCATGACCTCTGCATATGACGGCATAGAAGAAATTTCAATTCAAGGGTTTGAAATAGCGGGAGAGTCTCTTTATAACGTATCCCGAGGCCTGACTGTCTGGCATGAGGCACTGAAAGAGAGCAGTTTAACCTTCTCTGATGAAGCTAAAGCCTATTATGTAAAAGGAGAAGCAGTTGAAGACCACTACATTTTACCAATATGGCAAGGCTGCAGTGACAGTACAGGTGTAGCCTTGGAAAACTGCAATGCGGTTCGATTCGGTGATGATTATCAGATTGCGACTACCCTACAGCAATTAATGACAACAGAACAGTCTGCTGATGGCGCTTTACCAGCCAATACTTTTGATATTTACCTCAATCACGGTAAACGCGTTAAAGTTTCCTTGAACCAACAATCAGATAACGATGACGTTAAACAAACTGCTAACTTCTACCTTTATAATGATGATTGTTATGGTGACCAACTAGATTGTTCAAGATTTAAGCTTATTGCAACTAGTAGTTGGGAAATTGAGACAATTAACGGTCAGGACATAATTCAATTAGATATTCCTCGCTGGCTCGATAATAACGACTCTTCTGACCAGGATCGCCATCAGAAACCATTTATTACGGTGCAAGACGGTCAAGTTCGCCAAGGTTTTACACTTGAGTCCGGGATTAGTGAAGATAAAGCGGTTGCAATGAATAAAGCCGCTTTAGAGCAAGTGCTTGCAGGTTTTTCGCCGCAGTCAACAAGAGTTGAACTAAGCCCTGAAGCTTGTGGCATTGAGCAACCGCAGGATAACACAATTGAAGATGGTAAGCCGGACTCAGAGCAGCCGCTTCCAGTTCCTGGTGTTGATGAAGATCAGCAACCGCTTCCCGTTCCAGTAATTGAAGCGGATCAGGCTAATACTTCATTGTTATTAAACAACACGTACTTTTTACGTGAAGACGATAACGATATGTTAATCCGTTTTAAACCCGACTCAGTTATTCGTGTTGCCTCTAATGAACATTATGAGGGCGATACTGTTAAAGAGGTTGAATATGGTAAATGGACCGTTGATGCAGCAGGACAAATATTGGTGCAAATGAACAACGAATGGATGTTGTTTAAGGTTGAGCAAGGGCTTGGTGAAGAACAGATGCTAATGTCTGAAATTGCCAGTAACGATGCGCAATCAAGTGCAACGGCTGACACTGCAACGTTTTTCAATTTAAGCAAAATATCGGCAATAACGATTAACGCGTTCGATACTACTGCAGGACTAACTGTCACTCGTGCAGAAGACTGCTCGCTGGACATATTCGTTAATCCATCAGACACTGGAAATGGTAGTGGTTATATCGATGCAGCCCTCTGCCAAAGCATCAGTTCTGACCAAGGTGCGCCACAGTTCGAGTTTTTATGGTTTACCGGTGAAGAGAAAGAGATCATCATTAATCCATTGGATAGCAACGGACAAAATCAACAAGAGAAAATTCATTTATACAGCGTTACCATAGCGCAGGAATCACATCTATTAATGAAGTTTGATCATGTCGATGCCGATGGCACGAATCAAGAAGGTAACTTTGAACTTTGGAAACTATCAACAGCTGCACAATAATGCATTGCTAAGCGTTGAGAAAAAGGGCTGGAATTCCAGCCCTTTTTTATTTCATTTAATCGTAATTAATTCAATCTGCTTTTTGGCTTAGACGCGGTGTGATTAAACAGTTAAAAAAAGAAGGAAAAAAAAGGCTACAGCTTTTCAGCACAACAAAAACGCCTCTCTTTTGTGTTTTATATTAGGCACGCTTTTCCATATGAAAGTTGGTTAACTTTTGATCTCTTACTTCAACTAATTGTTGCTTTACAACCTTAAATCCAAAATGCTCAAAGAAAGGCTTTGCTGTAATGCTTACTTGTGAGAAATAAAGTTTTATTTTCTGTTTTTTACCTTCATTAAAAATATGAGTCATTAGCGCCCTGCCGACTCCTTCTTTTTGATGATCCTGATGACAAAAGAAGTGATCGATTAAACCATCATTCTGCAGATCAGCGTATCCCACAATCTTTCCGTCGATTTCTGCAATAAAGGGCTCGATATCACTCATTCTTTTATTCCAAATAAACAGGTCCATTGAATCGGGAACCCACGCTTGCAGTTGCTGTTCGTTATAATCTTGTTTATTGATATTTCGAATGGTATTGGAATAAAGTAACCATGTGCTTTGTGCATCTTGTTCTATATATCTTCTGATAGTGATCATATTAAAAATTTCCAATAACTTTTTAGTGATTATATGCAAATGGTCTGATTATAGATGAAGGCTCGATTACTGCGATATACAGCAGAACCTATTTATTAGGGAGTTAAACTTAACAGTCGACGTGCTGCTGTTATCACTTGAAGCCAGTATCTAATAATGAATTATAACGATAACAGAGCAGGATTAATGAGATAAGCGTTTAATCTTAATTACTTATCTCATTCTAAATTTTATATCGCCAGCAACAGTTGATAACTGTCGATATTAATATCAGCGAGCAGAGTTTGCGTTGCTTGAGCATGACTCATTTTCGTATCGGCCTTTTCAACTAATATCACATTGCTTATTTCACTCACAGCAAAACCCGCTAAATTCAAGTTAATCAAAGCTGACTGTAACGGTGATAACGACGGATTAAACGCAGCATTTTCAATGTAACGCCCGCTAATGATAACGCCGTCCCTGGTCTGCAAAGCAATACCTGCATGGCAATGACTATAAGGTGCATAACTGCTGTTTGCCGCGCCTAATGCGACTTCGGCTAATACAGAATTGTCTGTTTGCGGCAATGTTAATGTTGCAGTCGAAGCTACAAGTAGCGGCGCCGTTACACCAAGGTCACTAGGTCCAAATGAATCCGGTAATAATGTAGATAACGACTTGCTGCCACTGGCTGCTAAATTTACTGTCAGCTGATCTGCACAACTTAATTCATTCATAAATTGGCGACAGTGACCACAGGGGCTAGCAGTGATAGTGATATCTATAATGCCGGATTCCTGATGGCTGAATACATTGTTAATAGCAGCTTGTTCTGCATGAACACTGTTAAATAATGCCTGGTTAGTGAATTCGTAATTGGCACCGAAATATAAATTACCAGAAACACCACGTGCAATTGCACCTACATTAAAGTCAGAGATAGGAGCAACAGAGTAAGCGGCAGCTAGTGGTAATAAACTCAGCAGTAACTCAGGCATTGCAAGTGCTGAGTGCTGTTGTAATAAGTCGACGTCGCTAGCTTTAATTACACCGTTAAAATTGCTCTGGCTGATAATCGGCGATAGATCACTTTGTAGTGATTCCGGTAAGTACGAAAGCGCAGTAAGAAGCTTTTGTTTCATAAATAGACCCTGTGAAAATTGGAACGAATCTGACAGACTCACCCATAAGTGAGCTTTGGTCAAGCAGCTATTCAAGTTTCTCAGGTTTTATTTTCTAAGTGATAACTTGCACGTGTTTCACTGCTTTGTTGTTTATTAATAGACACTTAAAAAGTTTGAGGGTAATGCGCTTAGCATTTAATGCCTCTTACAATTAAGCAGATTAAAAACGGTTGAATTACAGCCATTCCTGATCGATGGCTGTGATCACGATATCGGTGGTCTCTTCGCAAATATTACGAATCCTAGCTGTATTGGACATCAACTTACTCTTTTCACTACCCACAAGGCAGACAGCCAGGACGGCCCTTTGCCATTTATCCTGATATCCTACCTCAGCCACAGAGGCGTTGAACTTACTGCGGATGCGATCCTTTAGTCCCCGTACCTCTCGCCGCTTCTCTTTAAGCGAATGAGCATAAGGGATCAGCAGTTCTATAGTCAGAAGAGTGACGAAGCAGGATGGTTCGTTCATGGGATATTACCTCGCTTTGGGCAGCGTAAGCTCAGCAAATGTAGCCATTTTTGATTTCGCATATAAAAGCTATAGCCTACAACAACTGCTTAAGCAACCTTGCCATACACAGCAATAGCGAAGGTGTAAAATAACCAACTTTCAGTGCGCAAATAAAAATATTATAAGGCGATATCTGCCCTATTCCAGGCATAAGTAAATATTCTCTACAGCCAGATTAGTTCAGATATAAGGATATAACTCAAGTTATTGAAATAAATAACTGGTCAATATCAGCCGGTCACTACAAACATATTTGAATATACTATTCTTATCGTAACCACTTTCACAGGAGCTGATATTCGTATGAAAATACAACAGGTTATACTAGCCAGTTTAGGAATATTTGCTACTATGCCTGCATTTGCTGCAGTGCCTTCATTAGACTTAACTCACTCAACTATCGGTTATGTATCCTTAATTATTTTTACTCTTGCATACTGTTTGGTGATGAACGAAGAGTTTTTACATCTGCGTAAATCAAAACCAGTATTATTAGCCGCTGGTATAATTTGGTTATTGATTGGCTTTGTATTAGATCAACCCGAACAGATAGAAATTGCTAAAAGTGCTTTAGAGCATAATTTACTCGAATATTCTAAGTTACTTTTATTTTTATTAGTCGCGATGACTTATATAAATGCAATGGAAGAGCGTCGCTTATTTGATGCATTACAGGCATGGATGGTAAGTAAAGGGTTTAACTACCGCTCTCTTTTTTGGCTAACGGGTATCTTATCTTTCTTTATTTCACCTATTGCGGATAACTTAACGACCGCATTATTAATGTGCGCCATTGTTATAAAAGTTGCAGGGGAAAATAGTAAATTTATTAACCTCGCGTGTGTAAATATTGTGGTAGCAGCAAATGCGGGCGGCGCATTTAGCCCGTTTGGCGATATTACCACCTTGATGGTCTGGCAAGCCGGGCTGGTATCATTTACTGGATTCTTAACTTTATTTATTCCTTCTTTGGCTAATTATTTAATACCGGCATTAATCATGTCACGCTTTGTGCCGAAAACTCAACCCGATACCTTAAATGAATATGTTGAATTAAAACGGGGTGCACGACGTATTGTTCTGCTGTTTTTATTAACGATCGCGACAGCGGTTGGTTTTCATGCTTTTGTGCATTTCCCTCCTGTAATTGGAATGATGATGGGACTGGCTTATTTACAATTCTTTGGTTATTTTTTACGCTGTACATTACCGAGTTCATTGGCTAAAAAAACCAAGAAAGCATTAGCCAATAACGATGAAGCGGCACTTAAACGAATTGGCTCCGTAGTTCCTTTTGATGTCTTTAAACGTATCTCCGATGCTGAGTGGGATACGCTATTATTCTTTTATGGTGTTGTTATGTGCGTTGGAGCCATAAGTTTATTTGGATATTTAGGCTTAGTCTCTGAGGTTATGTATACCCAGTGGAACCCGGTCTGGGCCAATATTATGGTTGGGGTTTTATCCGCTATTGTTGATAATATTCCGGTGATGTATGCGGTATTAACGATGCAGCCTGAAATGTCATTGGCTAACTGGTTATTGGTCACCTTAACAGCTGGAGTCGGCGGTAGTTTACTATCGATTGGTTCGGCGGCTGGTGTCGCATTAATGGGCGCTGCACATGGTAAATATACCTTCTTCGGTCATCTTAAATGGATGCCAGTGATTGCGCTAGGTTATGTAATTAGCATTGTACTTCATCTGCTGCTTAACGACATGATGTCAGCTTTGTGATGTTAATTGCTTTAACTTACTCAGGTCGTCGCCATTTCAGCTTATTTCCGCGTTGAAAAATGCTCATTTAAACGACTAAACTGCGCTTTTTTGCCTTAAACTCAGCATAAATGACTTAGCCCTGAGTATTTAC
>JABXKR010000018.1 GCA_013619145.1 Psychromonas sp.
CAAATACACCCAGGCATCCGCTGCAAATATTCCGCCAATTTATGACATGGTAGATAGTGGCTGTTAGGTTGTTTTTAGCGCAAAAAATTTCTCCAGCAGTCTAGCTGTGTTTAAAGCTTATTAATAGATCTAACAGATCTCAACTCGATTACGCCTACCTTTTTTAGCTTTGTACATTGCCGAGTCAGCGGCTTCGAACAAGGCTTTTATGCTAAATTTCAGCCAGTAATGCTTTTTATTTTGACAATAAAAATGCAAACCCAGTTATTTCGGTCCATAAACCAACGTTGCAATGGAAAATCGTTAAATCAGATTTGTAAACTTGCCTGTAATCAAAGCTTATTGTTTTTCAATTCAAAAAAACTCGTAGGTTCGATATTTACCATTTATTGGCAGGCAATTACCTGCCGGGAACAGCTCCCTATCGTTATTCTAAGCCCATCAACAATAACGGAGAAAATACTATGGAAAAGAAGGTTTCATTAATATTAGCGGCTGCACTGTTTTCAGTAACGGCCTGCACATCTACGCTTACAGAACCGGAGAATAATATGGGCATTTCAAATAAAGAAAAAGCAATCGCAGTACTAAACAGTATAGAAACAGGTGATCAGCAGGCGATCGCATATATTAACCCGTTACAGTATACCCAGCACAATTTAGCTGTGGGTGACGGTCTGGCCGGATTCGGAGCAGTATTACAGGCATTGCCGAAGAACAGCGCGAAAGTAGATGTTGTACGGGCATTGGCAGATGGTGATTATGTTTTCACTCATACGGATTACAACTTTTTCGGGCCAAAAGTCGGGTTCGATCTGTTCCGTTTTGAAGACGGTGTGATTGTCGAACATTGGGATAACCTGACGGTAAAATCAGAACAACCGAATCCAAGTGGCCGTACGCAGTTAGACGGTACAGTTGAGATTACTGATTTAGACAAAACAGAGGAAAATAAAGCCCTGGTTACCGATTTTGTCGACACAATTTTAGTCAAAGGTGAATTCGATAAGTTAACTAACTACTTTGACGGTGATAACTATCTGCAGCACAACAGCGCCATTGCCGATGGTTTGTCCGGGCTAAGTAATGCTTTAGCTGCTATGGCGGAGCAGGGCGTCACAATGGTGTACAGCAAGAATCATATTGTATTAGGTGAAGGTAACTTTGTACTGAGTATCAGTGAAGGAACATTTGCCGGTGAAGTGACCTCATTTTATGATCTGTTCCGCATTGAAAACGGCAAAATAGCTGAACACTGGGATGTAATGGAAACTATCGCACCTAAAGATCAGTGGAAAAATGTAAACGGCAAATTCGGTAACTTGTAATCTCTTGTATAAATAATAATAAGATGCAGCATAACTTTAGAGTTGTGCAGCATATCTCACAGTAAGGTATTAACTATGAAAACTTTTATAGCATCACTTATTCTTGTTTCTACTATGTTTTCTGGGGCTGTATCAGCTTCAGAAAACAGTTTCGGCGGTGCTGTTCCGTTTAAAAGCACATCAGATAAAGCAGAGAATGTGCAGCATTTATTGGATGGCAGCAGCATCGAATATCAGTATCAGAACGGCTGGGCTATTCATATGGAGCTGTACAATGGTCTGTTAAAATATGAATGGATTGCCGGACCGATGAAAGGAAACAGCAATAAAGATCTGCCGTATCGTTCCCGTAAAATCGGCAGCAAACAGTATATGATTAACTGGTATGAACAATCCAAACCTGATTTTGTTACACTTGTTTTTAACTTTGATACTAATGTTATCTATTCATCGGGCTTAATAATGATCGGGACCGATAAACAATTCAGCATCTTTGACGGTGGCATTATTGACCAGTCTACCTTGGTCGAAAAATAAAATTCATATATTGTGAAGCGCAGACGTTAAGACGATGCGCTTCGTTCTGCTCTAATTTAATTCGTTATCCGTTATTGCATAACAAGGCTATTTGAAGATTTATGGAAAATTCTTTAGAGATACCCAAGGTAGAATTTCGCTTTCCGAGTGCCGGAAATCCCGGGCTTGAAGTTTTAGATCTTGAGACCCTTTATAAGCGGATGTCACAGTGTAAGCATAATTCGTCTCAGCCGCACAGGATCAAGTTTCACTGCCTGATTTATATAACTCAGGGTGAAGGCGCGCACTTTATCGATTTTAATGAGCACCCGTATCAGGCGGGCAGTTTTATATTCGTTAATAAAAATCAGGTTCATGCATATGATCTTACAAGTCGTCCGCAGGGAAAAGTGATGTTTGTTACTGAAGAGTTTATCGATACCATCCGCGCTAATATCCGCCTGCCGTTTTTTACTCCTACGCATTTAGTTTCTTCATATTTACCTGTTTTGACCCTTAATCAGTCATTGAAAGAAAGCTGTGAAGCGCTGCTGCACGAAATCAGCAAAGAACAAAACAGTTCGAATTGTGATAACTTGCTAGTACAGTTACTTTTTTCCGCTTTGCTGCTAAAGCTGACCAGAGAAAGAGTCAGTGATCATTCTGAGCATTTAAGCGAAGCGCGAGCGCAGAAATTTACTCAGTTTATGTTATTAATTGAGGACCATTTTACCGTTACTAGAGATGCGTCAGCCTATGCTGAAATGATGCATATTACCTACAAATCGTTAAATCAAATCTGTAAATTGGTTTGTAATCAAACCGCCAAACAGCTGATTGATGCGCATACTATTCTGGAAGCAAAGCGTAAGCTGATCGTGGATAGTTATCAGGTACAGCAGCTCGCTTATCAGCTGGGGTTCGATGAAGTTACTAACTTTGTTAAATACTTCAAAAGACACACTCTGCTCACTCCTTCCCAGTTCAAAGAGTGCTTTCAAGGTTAGAAAATTACCATTTTTTGGCCAATAATGACCTGCCAGGATTAGATCTCTGTTGTTATTCTAAATGCATCAATAACAACGGAGAAAACCCCATGAATAAAAATATAGCTATCACTCTAACTGCCGCACTGTTTTCATTAACAGCCTGCAATTCCAATATTACAACTCCAGACAATGCGATCGGTATTTCTAATAAAGAAAAAGCAGTTGCCGTACTAAACAGCATAGAAACAGGCGATCAAGAAGCGATTGCTTATATTAATCCGTTACAATACACCCAGCATAATTTATCTGTCGGCGATGGACTGGCTGGATTTGGCGCTGTACTACAAGCATTGCCGAAGAATAGTGCGAAAGTAGATGTTGTACGGGCATTCGAAGATGGTGATTATGTTTTCACTCATACAGATTACAACTTTTTCGGTCCAAAAGTGGGGTTCGATCTGTTCCGTTTTGAAGACGGTGTTATTGTCGAACATTGGGACAACCTGACGGTCAAATCAGAACAAGCAAATCCAAGTGACCGTACGCAATTAGACGGTGCAGTTGCAATTACAGATTTAGATAAAACTGAGGGAAATAAAGCATTGGTTGCCGATTTTGTCGACACTATTCTAGTGAATGGGAAATTTGATAAATTAGGTAATTACTTTGACGGTGATAACTATCTGCAACACAACAGCGCCATTGCAGACGGTCTATCGGGGCTCGGAAATGCGTTGGCAGCTATGGCGGAGCAAGGTGTCGAAATGATTTATACCGAAAATCATATTGTATTCGGTGAAGGTAACTTTGTACTGAGTATCAGTGAAGGTACCTTAGCTGGAGAACTGACCTCATTTTATGACCTGTTCCGCATTGAAAATGGAAAGATTGCAGAGCACTGGGATGTTATCGAAGCGATTCTTCCGATAGAGCAGTGGCAAAATGATAACGGAAAATTCGGTAATTTGTAATTTGTAAATTGTAAATTGTAAGATAAGCAGTAATAGAGTATAACCCATAATGGTTATGCTCTATTACTCACCATAAGGAATTAATAATAAATCGTTTTTGCATCGCTTATAGTCGTTTTTCGTGTTTATTAGCACTCAGTGTTAATCTTCCCTAAACTGCCTTTAAAATCATCGTATCCAAACTCTTGTAAAAGTTCGATTTTTCCATCAATACGTTGGAAATAGATACTTGGCATTTTCAGGCCGTTAAACCAATTTAGTTTCACCATAGTATAACCGGCTGAATCCATCAGATGCAGTTTTTGACCTATCTGTAATGGTTGCTTAAATTGCGTTTCACAGAACTGATCCCCTGCTAAACAGGAGCATGAACCAATTACGTATGGGAACTTACCCTCTACTGATGCTTCACGCACAGAAGCGGGTTCATTATAGATTAAAGTATCTAAACGATGTGCTTCGGTGGCGCTATCTACAATTGCAGTTTGTTTTCCATTTTCAACAATATCAATGACGCTGACCACAAGGTCGGTAGTGCGAGTGATGATTGCTTCGCCTGGCTCCAGGTACAGTTGAATTTGATGTTTTTCGCTAAAGGCTTTTAGTGCCAGCCCCAGTTTTTCAATCGGGTAACCGGGGTAAGTAAAGAAGATACCCCCACCTAGACTCAACCATTTCAGCTTGTTTAAATATTGTGAAAATGTGCTGGAAATATGATCTAAAATAGCGATAAATGCATCAACGTCTTTGTTTTCACAATTCATATGGAACATAAAAGGGACGAGCGGGGTTTGCCAAATCTTGTCCAGCCACGCTACGTTCAGGATTGATACGCAGCCCTAATGAAGCATCAGAAAAACAGCTGTCATAATGGGCATCAAGTTGTGAGAGCGAATTGAAGATGATTTTATCGGCTAATGGCTTAACCACTTCGATATCCTGTTTGGAGTAACCCACGCTGTAAGCATGTGTTTCACCGCCAAAGGTTTGATGGCCTAATTTTACTTCATAAGGACCAGAACTGGTGGTGCCATCTAAATACGGTTTAATGGTGTCAAAGGTGCCCCAGGTTGAAAAACACTTTAATGCTAATACCAATTTAGCCCCGGAAATCTGTTTAAGTTGTTTGGCTTTTTCAAGGTTTTCAAGCAACTTTGCTTCATTAATCACAAAGTAGGGGGTGTTTAGGCTGCTTTCATTAAGAGTCATAGGGGGATCTTTTATTGCTGTTGATGATAGTTGTTAAAAAAAGGGGAAAGAGTGTTATCTTGCCCCAATTTATTAGCTAAAGGCTAGTTTAAGCTTCTAACTCTTGAACTTGCCAAGTTAAGCCGATGCGCGGCATTAAGTCGAGGAAGTGATCGGGGTTTAGCTGCTCAACATTGTATAAACCTACATCACTCCACTTGTTTTGGAAGTAAAGCAGGGCTGCTGTAATCGCTGGTACGCCTGTTGTGTATGAAATTGCCTGGTGCTCAACTTCGATATAAGACTCTTTATGATCACAAATATTGTAGATAAAGACGCTTTTAGCAATGCCGTCTTTTTGACCGCGCACCCAAGTACCGATACAGGTTTTACCTGTGTAGCCCGATGCAAGAGAAGTTGGATCCGGCAGAATCGCTTTTAACACTTTCAGAGGCTCAACGGTGATACCATCAACAGTGGTGATAGGATCGGTATTTAATAAACCGATATCACGCATTACGTTAAAGTAGTTCAGATAATTGTCAGAGAAACCCATCCAGAATTCGATACGTTTAGCAGGAATGTATTCAGCCATTGAACGAACTTCATCGTGTGCCATTGAATAAACTTTTTGTTTACCAACAACAGGGAAATCAAACTCCATCATACGGCTATGACATGGCACGCTTTTCCATTGTTGATTCTCGTAATAGAAAGAGTCACCTTGGATCTCTAACATATTAGTTTCAGGATCAAAGTTAGTAGCAAATTTCTGGCCGTGATCACCTGCGTTAACGTCCATAACATCTATGCTGTCAATCTCATCAAACAGATGTTTATGCGCGTAAGTCGCAAATACACTCACTACACCCGGATCAAAACCTGCGCCTAAAATACCTGTAATACCCGCTTCCTTGAAACGATCAGCAAACGCCCATTGCGGATCATAAGCTTCAGGTACTTGTTGCCCTTCACTACATAAATCAGTTGCAACTGATGTGTCCAGGTATGCAGTTTTAGTTTGCACACAAGCTTCCATAATGGCCACATTAACCCAAGGAGGGCCTGCATTAATTAACAGATCCGGTTTTACCTGGTTGATCAGAGCCACTAATGCTTCAACATTATCGGCATCAATTTTTAGCGCTTCAATTTTTTTAGTTGTGTCTTTTAAATTGTTACGACCTTTGATTGATGTAATGATTTTTTCACACTTAGAAACAGTACGTGAAGCGATGGTAATATCACCGAATACATCATTATTTTGTGCACATTTATGGGCAATAACCCAACCAACGCCACCGGCGCCAATTTGTAATACAGACATTTTATAAAGCCTTCTTAATTAATGATTGTGCATTTGATTCGATTTTCTTAAATAATGAATCAAAATCACTTAATGTTAAACACGGGTTTAACAGGGTAAATTTCAGATACAGTTTGCCATCAACCTTGGTTTCGGCAATCACAGCTTCACCTGAGGTTAATAGTTGTAAACGTAATGTTTGATGCAGTTGATTAAACTCAATATGAGTTAATGAACCTTGATATCTTTCACTTAAACGGAACAAAACCGTTGATAATAAAGGTTCACAGCACAGTTCAAAGTTTTCATTTTGTTTAACTGATGCTGCAACTTGGCCGGTTAAATCAATCAATTTATCGTACATTTCACCAAGTGTTTTAGCGCCTACCATTTTCAGCGTCATAAACATTTTCAGCGCATCAAAACGTTTGGTCGTCGCAATACTTTTATCAACCAGGTTAGGCAGTTCATCACCTTCACGATTAAGATAATCTGCATGGTGTAAGAGGCTGTTAAAGTTGCTTTTATCTTTAATTAATAACGCACCACAACTAATTGTTTGGTAAAACAGTTTATGGAAATCTACACTGACTGAATCTGCTGACTCAATACCTTTAAGGCGAGATTTATGATTTTCACTGAGTATTAATGCACCGCCGTAAGCGCTATCAATATGACACCATAAATCACTTTGATGGGCGATTGATACAATCTCTTGCAGATCATCAATTGCACCATGATCAGTTGTGCCGGCGGTTGCAACAACGGCAATCGGCAACAGATCTTGTGCGTTTAACTCGGCAATGGTGTTTTGTAAATCAACGCAATCCATCTGTCCTTGAATATTGGTTTTGACACAAACCACCGCTCGTTCACCCAGCCCCATTAAAGCCGCTGATTTTTGTACTGTAAAATGGCTTTTATCCGAGCAGATAATACGCATTTTACTGCCGTAATCCGGCAGGCCGTCTTGCTGAATGTTATGTTGTGAGTGTTTGTCTGCAAACCAATCGCGTGCTAAAAGTAATCCCATTAAATTACTCTGTGTACCGCCACTGGTGAATACACCATCGGCAGACTGCCCTAATGTGTAGGTTTGTACTAACCAATCAATAATAAACTGCTCAAGGTAAGTGGCAGATGAAGCCTGATCCCACGAGTCCATTGATTGATTAAGTGCTGCAATATAAAACTCAGCCAATACTGATGAGATTAATGGCGGCGTATGCAGATGCGCAATGCAATGCGGGTGTTGCACCATAATTGAGTTTTTGGCAATTAACTCATTGGTTTGTTTTATCACTTGTTCAAAAGGCTCAACTTGTGTCAGATCGCAGTTGTAAATAGCTTCTTTCAATAAGTCAGGTGCTAAACCGGAGTAGGGTTTAGCACAGTCGACAAACAGTGCATTGATATTTTCTAAAGTAAAAGCACTGGCTTGTTCGAAGCTGTGGTTATTGCCGGCACCTATTTGAATAAAGTGTTTTGACCACGCTGAGTTTGATAAATTCACAATATTAATCCCGAGTGATTTCAATAGCAGTTTTAACTGTGTTTGCCACAAAGTTAATTTGTGTTTCACTGATAATTAGCGGTGGTAAGAAGCGTAAAACTGCACCTTTTCGACCACCTTTTTCAATAATTAAACCACGCTCTAATGCGGCGCGTTGAATTAATGCCGCGCGCTCCGGATCGCTAACTGGATGACCTAATGAATCAAATTCGCCACTTTTGACAATTTCAATGGCACACATTAAACCACGACCACGCACTTCAGCAATACAGTCGTTTTCAAGTTGAATTTCACGTAATAATGAACGCAGCTGCTTACCACGTTGCTTAGCATTGTCAGTTAAATTATCACGTTGAATAATTTCCAGTGTTTTAGCACCCGTTGCCATTGCTAATTGATTGCCGCGGAAAGTACCTGTGTGCTCACCTGCATTCCAGCAATCAAACTTTTTATGATAAAGAATGATCGACATCGGCATACCGCCACCAATCGCTTTCGATAAAATCAGAATATCAGGTTCAATACCAGCTTCTTCAAAGGCAAAATGATCACCTGTGCGGCCTACACCACATT
>JABXKR010000022.1 GCA_013619145.1 Psychromonas sp.
TTCTTGAATCGTTTGATGAGTTTTGGCGAGTTGTGCCTGCACAGTTAACTGCGGCTGACTAACAACTGCTTTATTATCCGGCATGCTGTTTTGTGCTGCTTGTAGCGGTTTTGCAGGTACGACTGTAACCGAATCAGCTACTTGTCCTGCAGACAATTTTCCCGACATGCTGTTTTGTGCTGCTTGTAGCGGTTTTGTAGGTACAGCTGTAACAGAATCAGCTACTTGTCCTGCAGACAATGATGCCAACATCTGCTGCATATTTTCGGTTTGATTATTCAAATAAGTTTCATGCACACGCAGTGTTTCAGACTGGAAGTCATGATACATACCTAGTGTTTTATCTAAACTTGCCGGTAACTCAGTTGCACCTGCTTGCGCCTGTAACACGTTTTGGAATGTCTTAGCGTACTCTTGCGGCCCCTGCATATATTCCTGATGCACGTTTAACAGTTGCGCCTGATGCTCGACAAACGAACTGACGCTTTGTTCAATTGATTTCACCAAATCTCTATTATCACTTTCAGGCGCAGCTTGATTTACAGGTACGCCATCAGCATTAACATAAACAATTTTCTCAACCACTTTTTCAACAATAACTTCTTTAATGACCTCTTTTTCAATCACTTTTGGCTCTGCATTAGTCAGCTTCCAACCATCAGTTAAGGTATCAGCAAAAGCTTTTTTCGATTTAGGGCTGACATAAGCAGCACCACTTAACTTCATCGCCAGAGGTGATTTTTTAGGCCCGCTTAAAGGACGTTCAATAGCATTATATGGATCGATATTATCCAGTTGTACACCTAATACGGCCATTTCCAGCGCCGCTAAACGCAGTTGCAGATCCGCCGGTTTTTTAGGATTGCCATTAACAGCAATGGTTGTAACATCGGTTTTGTCGGCTAATATATTATCCACTAAACGGGTTAATACGTTTTTAGGGCCGAATTCTACAAAGATACGACCACCTGCATTATAGAGATTATCTATCTCATCATTAAAATGCACAGATTGCAGAATATGGTTTTTCAGGCTCTCTTTAATCTCAGCGCTTTGATCTGAATGAGCTTGTGCACTGCCGTTTGCAAATACCGGAATAGTTGGCGAGTTAAACTCAATTTTATCAATCACATCAGCAAATGGTTTTTGCGCATGACTTACTAACTCAGTATGGAAAGCCGCTGACACGGGCAGTTGCACTACTGGATATGGTTCAAGGCTTTGCCCAGAATGCCGCCTTGTATTCACCAAAACTGTGTCCGGCACTGAAATCACTTTTAAAACCTGCTTGGGTAAAGGTTTTATATAAACCGACACTGAACGCACCAATCGCAGGTTGGGCGTATTGTGTAAGACGTAAACTTTCTTCTTGTGCCTGACGTTGCTCTTCACTGAAAACTGGAATTGGATAAAGTGTTGATGAGAGCTGATTTAAGCCCGCATCAGTGAACTGCTTATCCATATTGGCAGTGCTTTCTAATATCGATGGGAAGTTACAAACCAAATCGCGTCCCATATTCAGATATTGAGAACCTTGCCCTGAAAACAGCGCAACCACTTTTCCAGCCGTTTCTATACCTGATTCACGGTAATAGAGTCCGGTCGGTTTACTCCATGCTGTGGCACTATCACTGTTTAACTGTTTTAAAATCTGCGCAATAGCAGTTTTTGCTTCACCGGCATCTTTAGCAACAAAACCACAACGAGCCAGTTCGCTTGCAGGGGTTTTTAACGGGTTTTCAGTGATTAAAGCATTAAACAGATAAACTAACTCATCTTCAGGAGCTGACAGTTTTTCAGACCAGCTTGCTAAAGACTCGATCAGCGCCGCTTTGTTTACCGCTGTGATCAGCACAGTTTGCGGCACAGCAGTTAAACGATACGCTGCTGTTTGTCTGCTTTTGTACTCTTCTAAAACAAAGTGGAAGTTGGTGCCGCCAAAACCAAATGAACTGATCCCCGCTCGGCGTTTAACGCCATCGGCACGCGGCATCCACGGACGTGTTTCATTATTGATATAGAGGGGGGTATTTTCGATATCTAAATTTTGATTGGGTTTATCAACATTAATAGTGGCTGGTAACACTTTATGGTGCAGCGCCAGTGCTGCTTTAATAATACCCGCAGTGCCTGCGGCCGCTTTCGTATGACCCACTTGTGATTTCACCGAGCCTAACGCGACATGTTGTTTCTGCTCATTATTTTCACTAAAGAGCATTTTTAAACCGGCGAACTCGGCGGCATCCCCCGCTTTAGTGCCTGTGCCATGCGCTTCAATTAAACCACAACTGCGCGGATCAAATCCGGCATCCGCATAGGCACGTTTTAATGCTTTTAATTGCCCTTCCGGGCGCGGTGCATAAATCGATTTAAAACGGCCATCTGAAGAACTGCCAATCCCTTTAATCAGCGCATAAATTTTATCACCATCACGCTCTGCATCTTCAAGGCGTTTCAGGGCTATCATCCCCACACCTTCACCTATCATCATGCCGTTAGACTTTTCATCAAACGGACGAATATCATCACCATCAGTAAATGCCGGTGTTTTTGAGAATGACATATACATAAACGGCGAGTTATCACAGCATACACCACCGGAAATCATCATCTCCGAGCGATACTCTAACAGATCTGAAACCGCCATTTTAATAGCAGCCAGCGATCCCGCACACGCAGCATCAACCACACAGTTAGTGCCACCAAAATTAAAGCGGTTGGCAATACGCCCGGCGATAACATTACCTAACATGCCCGGGAATGAGTTCTCTTCCCACGGAATATAGGCTTTTTTGAATTTATCGATAATAACCTGGCGATCCGCCTCAATCACACCGGACGCTTTTAATACTTTATCTAAAACAGGCCCCTGCAGGCGCGACATCAATTGCCCGCCCTGCTTTTGGCCTCCGCCCACGCCTAAGGTGATACCCACTTTATCGCGGTCATAACTGTTTTCATCACTGATGCCAGCATCGGCTAATACATCACGCGCCACCACTAAAGACATTAACTGGGTAATATCAGTCAGTTCTAAAATGTTCGGCGGCAGACCGAATTCCATCGGATCAAAGTCAATTTCCGGTAAAAAACCACCACGTTTACAATAGCTTTTATCCGTAGCTTTTTTATCACTAGAGTAATAATCATCTATTGCCCAGCGATCTTCCGGCACATCTTGTATGCCATTCACCGACTCAACAATATTGTCCCAAAATTGCCCGAGGTTTTTGCTTTCTGCAAAAACCGAAGCCATACCAACAATCGCAATCGGACAGTCACGTAAACGTGAATTTAACTGCTTATCTTCCACTGTCTCAGCGATGTTAGTGTTTTCTTTGTTCGACATTCTATTACTCCAGTTAGGATCTATTGCGTATTCGTTATAAATATTAAACGGCTGTTTTTACTGCTCATCTAATAAACGAAAACGGCTTAAAAATTCATTGTAATTACCGGCAAGTACACGGCGGATATGAAACGGCGCTTTTTTTAATACATGTTTCATATAGCGTCTGGCGGCATTTTTTTCATCATCAAAATACAGATCAACATAAACCCAGCCACTGTCCGGATCGTTCGCCACTAAAAGACGATAGGGTTTTTTCTGATCTGCAAATTTTGGCAAGGTGGTAACATTAACCTGAACCACATCCAGGCAACTTAACTCGGTTGATTTCGCATTTAGCGCATGCTCGGTCAATTCACTGCTGGCTTGGTTCTCTGCTTGTTCCTGCTGATGTTTTTGGCGCATCTGATTTAATACATCAGACATCGCCTGCGGTGAGATTTCAGAACTGATCACCGCATTAGAATCATGCGCTTCAATATCCACCAGCACCCGGCCCTGCTCATTTTCACCGCCAACTAACGGATCCATATCCGCTAATCGCGATACGCCATGCCGCTTTAAACAACGCTGCAAGCCCGCACGCGAAGTACTCGGATTAATAAACTCCTTGCACACAGCAAGCAGTTCATCCAGGGAGAGTTTCAAACGGGTACGCAACTGCACCACTACATATTCCTGCTCGACACTCAGTGTGGTATTGAGTTGCTTTCGTATATGCGAGGCATCTTGCGTATCTGCGCGTTTTCGCCATTTACGAACAGTCGATTCAGAAATTTTCAGCAGGCGCGCAAGCACCGCCGTAGGCAGATCGGATTCATAAATAAAAGCGCGTATTTCCGGTGTGGTCGTCGCGTTCTTATGTTGTTTAGGCATTAAAATCAGGCTTCATTAAGTGGTTAATTTAACTGATGAATTGAATAAAAGCAGTAATATACACAGGTATCACACCCTACACAATCACCCGATACTTAATTTACCTTTAATGTGAGGAGAGGAGGGTTTTTGCTGTTGATTGGTTATCTTTAGTTAATAAACAGCCATTGCCAATAGGTAATGCCCAAAAGCAGACATTCAGCGGGTGGATATATTAGCTAATCAACAAAGGTAGTAAATAATCAAGGTTAAAGATCATTTTAATTTTGATAAATATTTCTGCATTATCTGTTCAAGCTCTCCTGAGCTCTCCATTTCACTAATACCAGCATTTATAAGCATATTTAGCTCTTCTGCGAATTTGTAATCCCTAGAGATACCCATATGAAACTTGGTAGGCTTTATGCCAGGAATAAGGTCGCAGCCAAGATCAATGCCAGAAAAGAGATCCTCTTCTAGCAACTTATAGCCAAGCAACACCTCATATCGAGCGAGAAAAATATCACAGCGACCAACCTCTAATAACTGTAACAATTTTTTAAAGGAGTGCGCTGTTCTCAAAACATCATCATTATTGACGCCATAACCAGTGTAGTTTGAGCCAAAGCGACCGCATACAACCCCTGTTTTAATAAGATCCGCTGGAGATTCAATGCTTATGCCATTAGGGTAGTGTTTTCTGGAATAGAAGAAATAAGCGTTAGTGGTAAATAGATGCCTTGTCAAAATGTACTCAGTCGCCCTCTCTTCCGTGTAGATCATATCCAAGGCAACTTGAGCACCATTATTATTCTTTACGTTTTGCAAGCAGCGTTTCCAAGGAATAAAAATAAACAATGCATGCATATTGTGTTTGGCTAATACCTTCTCGATAACTTCGGCGTTAAACCCACGCGCTTGAGTTAAGCCTGAATTATTAACCTTTTCTGCCCATAGATAAGGGGGAAAGCCATCACTATCTTCACAAAAAGTTATAGTGCTACCTTCCATAGCGGGATTGGCGTTAGTTGATTGTATAGGGCTTAACAATGAAAATACCATTAATACGGAAACTATTATAAAACCTATATTCATAACTTCGCGCCTTTAATAAAACTATATGCATTAATTATAGAGTCGAATATCAATAAAAGAAAAAAAGTACATATTCCGGAGCATCGTGAACAGTGATTCAGGACTATCGAGAACCAGTCATTCATGAATAAAAAAATAGGACACCCAGTGCGCCGAGATAAATCGGTAGAAGATTAAAGGTGAAATCCCTTAGTTCGGTAAGGTTAGCGAACCGCCGAAACCCCGAGTCATGGACTTTGC
>JABXKR010000037.1 GCA_013619145.1 Psychromonas sp.
TATATGAAACATCAAGAAATATTAAACGAAACCAAAAGCGATCAACTCTATCTAACCAAAATTTACCACAATCACCTTAATTCATTATTTTCTGAACATGAAATCCTGCATAACTTGATTGGTAATGAGTATTTAAAGAATCCAAATTTTAATAGCGAAACATTTGATGCCGTACTCAAGCTAAATCCACTTTTACTTGATATCTGGATCTTTTCTAAAGAGGGAGAGTTGCAGCATTCAACTTTACCAGGTGTGGCCTTCCCTAACCTGCTGCAATATAAAAATACCCAACAATGGTTTCAAGAAACGCTAAATACTAACAGCATGGTGATTGGTCGCGCTTATTTATTGCAAAGTATTAATAAGTGGATTCTGCCAATTCGTAAAAAGATCATTGATAATAACGGTAAAATTGTCGCCGTTATCTCAACCGGGATCGATTTAACCATGCTTCATAAGCAATGGCGTGAAGAAAACAATCATCAAAATACAATTCAAGCGACCTTAAATAATGGTGCTTTTCGAATTTTACGCACTAATTTAACCACTGAGCAATACCCTCATTATTATGATAACTCGCTACCGAGCAGCACTTTATTCGCTCAAAATATTACTCAACTAAAGGCTCGATTAACTGCTAAAGCCGACTCAAATTCAGAGCCTTTTATACAGGAAATAAAATATTTAAAAACAGGAAAAGAGATCTACACGATCACCTACAATGAACGTTATCGCTTTTGGATTTCTGCGGAAATGCCATACCAATTGGTGCTTCAGAAACTCTACCGCCATAGCTTTTTTTATTCTGTTTTTTACCTGCTACTTATCATTATCGTCTTTAGTCTTTTTCATTGGATCATTAAAATAGAAAAATCCAAAACAGATGAACTGACCTATAAAGCCTCGCACGATGCATTAACAGGATTAGCTAACCGCACCATTATAAAAAAGCACTTTCATAAGTTGCAAAAAAAAGCAGAAACTCCTTTTGCTTTGTTATATCTTGATTTAGATAACTTCAAAAGTATTAATGATACCTTCGGCCATAGTTATGGTGATAATATTTTAATTGAGGTAACTAAACGTATTAGAAAAAGCCTGGCAACGCATAAGGGAATTGTCGCCCGTTACAGTGGCGACGAATTCGTTATTTTTCTTGAGTCTGATAATAAAGAGGAAATTGAAAAATATTCCACATTACTATTAGAAAGTATCTCACTACCCTATTTGATTAATCACAATACGTTTAAAATTAGTTCCTCGATTGGCATTGCTCGTTTTCCAGATGACGCTTGCCATATTGAAACCTTGCTAAGTTACGCAGATAACAGCATGTATATGGCAAAAAAGAAGAAAAACCATTACCTTTTCTTCTCTAAAGAAGTACACCATCAATTAATGCGTAATATCGAGATTGAACAGGCTTTACATCATGCAGTTATGAACGATGAGATCAGCCTGGTCTATCAACCGCAATTAGACAGAGAGCAGAGGTTATTTGGTGTTGAAGCTTTAGTGAGGTGGAACAGCAAAAAACTTGGCTGTGTTCCACCGGATCGGTTTATTCCTATTGCTGAAGAAACAGGGTTAATGCCGAAACTAGGTTTGTATATTATGCATAAAGCGATGCAGGAAATATCAGAGTTACAGACCCAAGAAGGTTTACAATTCAAATTATCAATTAATGTCTCTGTGCGTCAATTTGTACAAATCGATTTTATTGAAAAACTGATGGATGCTTGTAAAAAATATATGAGCGGGCAAATCGCCATTACTATTGAAATTACAGAAAGCCTGTTTATTGAAAGTTTAGAGACTCTATTACCTCTTTTTCATAAGATGAAAGCAAACTATATATCACTCTCGTTAGATGATTTTGGTACAGGATACTCTTCATTAAGCATGCTTAAAGAGGTCCCTCTTGATGAACTGAAAATAGATAAAAGCTTTGTTGATCATATCGCTGAAAATAGTAGTGATAAAGCAATGGTAAGAAGTATTATCAGTATGGGTAAGAATTTAGGCCTATTAGTTTTAGCAGAAGGTGTTGAAGACAAAGAGCAGGTTGAGCTATTAAAAGAAGCTGGCTGTGATGTTTTCCAAGGTTATTACTTTTCTAAACCTTTATCGCTTAAAGATCTCGCTGCTTTTGCTAAAAATAACAAGGCCACTAACCACTAGATCGCGAAGCCATTGCACTTTCTTTGCCTATCTCAATAAACTTGTTTATGTACGGGATCGTTTGATCCTGCTTTTTAAGCATCGCATATAACGTTTTATAAATACCTTGTTTACCCAAACGTAATTTTTTTACACGGTATTGTTCACTAGAACTATCCGCTAACCATTCAGGAAGAACACAAACGCCTCGCTGATACTCAACCATCTGTAACATAATCGCTAACGACTCAACCTGCTTATGCCCTTTCGGCTGAACCTTTTCAGGCCATAAAAATTTCTGATAAATATCCAAACGTTGCTTTTCAATTGGAAAAGTAAACAGCATCTCGTTTTGTAATTGTGCGGCTAACACGTTTGTTTGTTTTGCCAACGGATGTTCATCTGAAACGACCAAAACCTGCTCATAATCGAACAGAGCATGATGTTGTAAAAGTTTGTGCTCAATCGTATCCGGCGTGATCAGTAAATCAACATGATGATTTATTAAGCCTTCAATACCTGAGAAATGAAACTGCCTAATGATATCAATGTCGATATTCGGTTGCTTCTGTAAAGACTGAGCAACAACTTGCGTCAACCACTCATTACATGGAAAACACTCGACACCAATCCGCAATAGACCTTGTACTCCTTCACCCATTGCTTTTAAAGCCTGTTCTGTTTGCGATAACGTAGGCATCACTTTTTTCGCCGTTTGCAATAACAGTTCGCCCGCTGGTGTTAAACGTAAACGACGACCATAACGCTGCCATAACTTCACATTGAGTTTTTTCTCTAAATAGCGAATTTGATGAGACAACGCAGATTGCGTTAAACACAACGCATCAGCAGCCTGAGTTAACGTCCCTTTTTCATGCAGGGCAATCATTATTTTAAGGTGGGACGGCTCGATCATTATGAATAAACCTCATGGATTCAGTGTAA
The DNA here is from genome assembly GCA_013619145.1 of Psychromonas sp. Taxonomy (GTDB): domain Bacteria; phylum Pseudomonadota; class Gammaproteobacteria; order Enterobacterales; family Psychromonadaceae; genus Psychromonas. The sequence continues at coordinate 3,106 of JABXKR010000037.1, forward strand.
AGCATCATTATTTTTCATATTAGATATTACGCATAATAACTATCAACTTCAACAGCAACGATGAGAGATAAAAAATGGCACAACTACATCACTTAGGATTTCCACGCATTGGTAATAAACGCCAACTAAAGTTTGCTCAAGAAAAATTTTGGACAGGTGAAATTACTGAAATCCAATTACAAGCAACAGCGGCACAACTGCGCCAAAACAACTGGCTTGAACAGCAAGGTTTATCCCTGAACCTGCACACGGTGGGGGATTTTTCACTGTACGATCAAGTGCTTGATACCAGTTTTTTAGTTGGTAATATTCCTGCACGAGCTAAACAAAATGCTGATAACAACTCGCTTGATAATTACTTCCGTGTTGCACGTGGGCGTTCGCAGATAAAAAGCTGCTGCTCAGCAGTTCATAGTAATGAAGGCGAAACACAAGCGGGAGAGATGACTAAATGGTTTAATACTAATTATCATTACATAGTGCCGGAATTTGACAGTCAAACTACCTTTACTTTAAATGCTGATAATCTTCTTAAGCAGATCGAAGAGCTGCAGCAGATCAGTCAAAATGTAAAACCTGTTATTATCGGTCCGGTTACTTACTTGTGGTTAGGTAAAGAGAAAGACAACAGCAACAAATTAGATCTGCTACCTGCTTTATTAGAAACCTACGCACAACTTTTACTTTTATTAGAAGAGAAAGGTATTGAATGGCTGCAAATTGATGAGCCCATTTTAGTGCTCGAAATTGATATGCAGTGGCAAAACGCACTGCAAAGCGCCTATCAAAAACTTCATCAATCTAGCATTAAACTGTTATTAACCACTTACTTTGGAGAGCTTAAAGATAATCTCAAGCTAGCCTGTGAACTGCCTGTTGCCGGATTGCATATTGATGCCATCAATGCACGCCATGAAGTACTTCCTGCAATACATTATTTAAGTGAAGATAAAATACTATCATTGGGTGTTATCAACGGCTGTAACATCTGGAAAACGGATCTTAATGCGACATTAGAATGGCTAACCCCGATCCATAACAAATTACAACAGCGTTTATGGATTGCGCCAAGTTCATCGTTATTGCATGTGCCGGTTGATCTTAATAGCGAACAGACACTCGATCCTTCGATCAAATCATGGTTAGCTTTTGCCAGCCAAAAACTACAAGAATTAAACGTTTTAGGGGGCGCCTTAAACCAAGGTGTTGAAGCTGTTATTGCAGAGCTTAGTGAGAATAGATTGGCGCTGCAAACCCGTCACAACAGCACTCGTGTTAACAATCCTACAGTGCAAACTCAAGTAAAAAATATCAACGACAGTTTAGGAAAACGTAAACAAGGTTTTACACAGCGCGCCGCTATTCAACAAGTTAATTTAAATTTGCCGAACTACCCAACCACCACTATCGGCTCATTTCCGCAAACCAGTGATATTCGT
>JABXKR010000319.1 GCA_013619145.1 Psychromonas sp.
CTGATTTTATTTTTTCTATTAGTACTTTCCCGCGTTCTCGTTCATTATGATCGTGCAGTGGGAACATCGGTTTTTTGATTTGATAGTGACTTAATAATTTACCGCTATGGCGAGTATCTTCGGCTGCAACCAAATCCACTTGCTGCAGTGTTTCGATAGCACGGTAAGTGATATCGCTAATATTTCCAATCGGGGTGGCAACAATATAAAGCTTTGCGGGAAGTTGAGATGAAAGTTGGCTATTTTCAGACATTTGTCGCCCTAATAAAAGAATAGATAAGTGAATAAGATTGTTTAACTGAGACAGCAATATTACACTATAGCTTTCATGATACCTACTTCGAAAATTTGCTTGCGCATAAAGGATAATATTTTGAACGTTTTCACCTCAACAAAACGATTATTTCATTGTTTAATAATGATATTAACGTTGGCGATTTTATCTGCTTGTAGTACCACTCCGTCATCACCTGAAGATATCCCGCCCGAACTGTTTTCCAAATTAAACAATAACTCGGCATTCTTTCTTAAAAAAGATGAACTGCAGGGCGATAAAGAAAAATCGGCATGGCAGTTTGTTGCTATACAAGCGTTAATTGCAGAGAAACAATTTACCTTAGCTGAATCTATTATCGAATATCTGCAAAGCAAACCACTGTCAGCAAATGAGCAGGCATCATTAAGTCTATTAATCGCTGACAGTACATATGCGCAGAACAAATTAGATGAAACACGACTAATACTTGATTACATGGACTATAAGCAGCTTTCTGAACTTGGCCTTATCTATTTCTTAAAACTGCAAAGCGAATTAAAAGTGCGTAATGAGGATCATTTAGGCGCTTCAGATAGTTTACTTTTATTAACACCTTTATTAAATTTTAAATCAGTCTCAAGCAGCTGCAAGCGAAGAGCTTGCAGAAGATGAAACGGCTGTAGAAAGTCAGGTTATAGAAAGTGACCCCTTTAAAGAGGGGTGGTATGCGCTAGCCAGCCTGTATCAGCGTTACCAATTACGTTCAAATCAATTGATTCGCTCTCTGGAAAACTGGAAAACACTTTATCCAGCACATCCCGTGCTCGCCTTTATGCCGACTCAATTAACTGACATTCATGAATTAAGCCCTTATCAACCTGAGAATATTGCAGTTTTAATCCCGCTTTCAGGACGCTTTCAGCAACAAGGAAAAGCAATTCAATACGGTTTGTTAGATGCATTTTATAAGCAGCAACAAGCCAATCGAGACTCTGAAGATGAGACGCTTGTTCGCTCCGCGCCTAAATTACATTTTTACGATACGCAAACACAAACCGCAGAGCAGATAATTGCTCAATTTGCAGCACAAAATATCGACTTTGTGATTGGCCCTCTGCTAAAAAGTGAAGTTAAAGCGTTTTTACCCTTAGTAACCAATATGCCTGTTTTAACGCTTAATAGTTTCTCACAGCAGCAGGCTGAAGAAAATTCTGAAGCACAGGAAAAGCAGGTAGCATGGCATTATGCTTTTCCACTTTCACCTGAAGATGAAGCAAAACAAGCCGCACAATTAATCGCTTTAGAGCAACATAAAAAACCGTTAGTAATAGCGCCAAATTCAGCTTACGGAAAACGCATCGCACAGACATTTAGTCAGCAGTGGCAGACATTAGACAATGAAAGCGAAACTCAAATTGAGTCGCATTTTTTCAATAATAAAGCGCAATTACCTCAGTTTATTGATCAGGTACTGCAAACAGATAAGAGTAAAAGACGCATCAATCAAATGAAGGCAATTACCAAGCTGCCTTTAAAATCAGAAGTACGCAGTCGCCGAGATATTGATGCTATATATATCATCAGCAAACGTGATGAACTTAATCTGCTAAAACCTTTTATTGAAGTTTCAATTAGTCCATTTGCTGCAACAGTGCCGCTGTACGCAAGCTCTCGCAGCCATCTTTTGGATCGTAACGGCATACAAAACAAAGAGCTTTCTAGTCTTATTTTCTCTGATATTCCATTTTTATTAGATGCTGAAAATAAAACATTTAAAGAGGTTCAACAGGCTTGGGATAAGCAGTCGTTTGCAACATTACGTTTATTTGCACTTGGTTTTGACAGCTATCAGCTTATTGAACAATTAATGCAACTGCAAAACAGTGAAAGTTACACTTATAAAGGTTTAGTTGGTCAACTCTCTTTAGATCAAACTAATACGGTTCAGGCTAAGTTAAGCTGGGCGAAATATCAGCAAGGAAAACTCATTGAAATTGCCACGCCTGTTTCAGCCGAGTAACTCTCAAGGGGTAAAATCCGAGAAACAAGCCCTCTCTTATTTACAAGAGCAGGGTTTGTCTTTAATTTGCCAGAATTATTATTGCCGTTTTGGTGAAATTGATTTAATCATGTTAGATCAGGATACCCTGGTTTTTATTGAAGTACGCTACCGTAAAAACAGTGATTTTGGTGGCGCATTAGCTTCCATAACAAAACGTAAACAGGATAAAATAATAAAAACTGCAAGACACTATTTAGCACAATTAGAAAATGAACCCTATTGCCGTTTTGACGCCATTGCCATTGATCAACAATCTAAACTACCAGAATGGATTCAAAACGCTTTTTCAGAATAAGATGAATATACATAATGATAAACGCTAAAATTCAAGCACATTTTGCCGAAAGCATTCAAACAAAAATAGTAGCAGCAGAAGCCTTGCCTGAGGTCATTGAAAAAGCGGCCAAAGCACTCTCTGCGGCATTAATTCGAGGTAATAAAATTCTCGTCTGTGGCAATGGTGGCGCGGCAGCACTAGCACAAATATTTGCTTCACATCTGCTTAATAAATATGAAACAGATCGCCCTTCACTTCCTGCGCTGGCCATCACAGCCGATTCAGCATTAGTTTCTGCAATTGCCACCGACAGCCACTTTGATGAAATTTATGCCAAACAAATTTCAGCACTGGCACAAAGCGGTGATGTACTGCTGGCAATCAGCCATGGCGGTAATAGCCGCAATATGATCAAAGCGGTAGAAACAGCACTTAGTAAATCAATTCAGATTATTGCATTAAACGGTGTTGATGGCGGCGAACTGGCGGGGTTATTAGGCTCCGATGATGTCGAAATCCGCGCACCGAGTGATAAAGGATCACGTATTGAAGAGATCCATCTACTGGTGATTAATTGCTTAAGTGATTTGATTGACCAACAACTTTTCCAACAACATTAAGAGCATTTATGAAAAAGCTTATTTTGACACTTTTTTTTATCTCCATTTTTTCACAGCTGCAAGGTTGTGCTGGCGGCTTAATTGTTATCGCAGGCACTGCTGTAGCGGTAAGCAGCGATGAACGCTCACTTTCGCAGCAATTAGATGACAGCTCAATGTCGGTCGCGGCTTTAGATAAAATCAATGAATTAAATATCAGCAATGAAAATATACGTATTAACTTAGTCAGTAATAGTGGTTATCTGTTAGTCGTAGGTCAGGTTACCGACCAACAAACTAAAGATACCATTGAACAAAAGTTAAATACCCTCAAGCAGGCAAAAGGAATTTATAACCAGTTACGAATATCCAAGCCGATCGGTTTCTCTCAGCAAAGCAAAGATAGCTGGATAACCACCAAAGTAAAAAGCCAGCTAACTGGCCATGATGATATTAATCCATTAAAAATTAAAGTGATTACCGAAAATGCAGAAGTATTTTTAATTGGTAGAGTCAGCGAAGAGATGGCAAAAGATGCTACCAATATCACCCGCAAGGTTGAGGGTGTAAAACAGGTAAACCGTGTATTTCAGCTGATTGAGAATGATACAAAATAAAAAAGTAATTACTCAGGTCGTTGCCATTTAAGCTTATTTCCGCGTTAAAAAATGCTCATTTAAACGACTAAACTGCGCTTTTTCGCCTTGAACTCAGCATAAATGGCTTAGCCTTGAGCATTTACACTCTTATTTAATATAAACACCTTAAATTATTGAGGTGCTGAGTAGTTACATAAAAAAAGGCTGAATCTTGCGATTCAGCCTTCTTCATTTAAAGAGTTTAATTTAAAAATCACAGCTCTTGTAGTGTATAAACAGCAGATGATTTACTTTTCAGTTCATTGCACTTATTACACCAGAAATTCACCGCCCCGCATGCCTGTAAACGCTCCAGTTCATCACCACACTTATCACATGCAGCATGCAATTTAAAATCGCTATCGCAAGCTTTGCAATGGCGTTTTAGTATACCACTACGCTCTAATTCGTGATTACATTTAGGACACTGCAATTCCATAACTATTTCCCTTTTTTGTGAAACTTCATCATACGCTTGCGCTTATGCATCTGATTAGGGGTAAGCTTGTTACGACGACCTTCAAACGGGTTACTTCCCTCTCGAAATTCGATACGAATGGGTGTTCCCATAATGCCGAGTGAACGACGGAAATAATTCATTAAATAACGTTTGTATGAATCAGCCAGTTTCTTAACTTGGTTACCGTGAATAACGATAAGTGGCGGGTTATAACCACCAGCATGCGCATAACGTAATTTAACACGACGACTTTGTACCATAGGGGGTTGATGATCATCAACCGCCATGCCCATAATACGCGTTAACATTGATGTTGAGATACGTTTCGTGGAAGAGTCATAAGCTTCTTCAACCGACTCATATAAATGCCCCACACCCGTTCCATGCAATGCTGAAATAAAGTGAATCTTTGCAAAGTCAATAAAACCAAGGCGACGATCTAATTCACTTTTAACACGCTCTTTATCATACTCTGTCATGCCATCCCATTTATTAACCGCGATCACGAGCGAGCGACCAGCATTTAGAGTATAGCCTAATAGCGATAAATCTTGATCTGAAATACCATCACGCGCATCAATAATGAGCATTACCACATTACTGTCTTCAATTGCTTTCAGCGTTTTGATTACCGAGAATTTTTCAACGGTTTCATTTACTTTTTTACGTTTACGCACACCGGCGGTATCAATCAGAATATATTCACGATCATCACGGCTCATCGGAATATAGATACTGTCACGTGTGGTACCGGGCATATCAAAAACAAGTACACGCTCTTCACCGAGAATACGGTTCGTCAGTGTTGATTTACCAACATTAGGGCGGCCAATTAAAGCCAGTTTAATAGGGAGATTTTTAAGACGCTCTTGTTCTTTTAGCAGCGCATCTTCATCTTCTTCAATATACTCAAGCTCTGATTCAAATTCATCTAATTCATCCTGCTCAGGAAGATCATCGAAAAAACCATCTAATGCGGTATCAATCATTTGGCGCACACCTTTACCATGTGCAGCAGCAATATGATAAACCTCACCTAATCCTAACGCGTAAAACTCACCACAAACAGAATCAGCATCAATTCCATCGGTTTTATTGGCAACAATAAATATATTTTTCTCTTGTTTACGTAGATGATCGGCAATCGCTTCATCAGCCACCGTCATGCCGGCACGTGCATCCACTAAGAATAAAACTGCATCGGCTTCTTCAATTGCCTGTAAAGACTGCCCTGCCATTAATGCATCAATGCCCTGCTCATCACCAGTGATACCACCGGTATCAATAACAATAAACTCTTTCTCATCGATCTTTGCTTGCCCGTATTTACGGTCTCGTGTTAAACCTGGAAAATCCGCAACCAACGCATCACGAGTACGAGTTAAGCGGTTAAATAAAGTCGATTTGCCCACATTCGGGCGGCCAACTAAAGCGATGACTGGTAACATATTTCAATCCTACTAAAACAAAAAAAACCCCTCGCCAAAAAAGACGAGGGGTTAGAGTATACAGTAAATAATTAAGTAATTATTCTACATTTAACGACGGTTTTTCAATGGCGATTATTTTACCACTGCGTGTCTGCAGATAAAGATAACCATCACTGGTAAATGGCTGCATATATAAACCATCAGAATCAAGATGTTGCTGTGCAACAAATAAACCATTATCTCGATTTATCCAGTGTAAGTAACCTTCGCCATCACCTACAACAATATATTCATTAGCAACGGTAACCCCAGTAACATTACGATATGATAACTGATCGTTTACCCAAAGCTCTTCACCAGAATTACGATCAACAGCAAAGATATAACCGCGATAATCACTTAAATAAAGTGTATTACCCGATAATGCAATATCACTATAGCCTGAGTATTTGCGAGCCCAAAGTTGTTGACCTTTAAGTAAATCAATTGCAACAAGGTTACCATTATAAGCGAGAGTATAAATAACACCGTTATTGATAACGGGTTTCATATCCGCATCAACCATTCGGTCTAACTCTGTTGCACCGTAAGGACGAGCAACAGGCAACTGCCAGAGCGGTCGACCATCTTCTAATAAAGCAACGGCAACAAAACCATCGGCACGGCCATAAACAACACCACCTTGTGAAATTGACGGTGTTGCGCTGCTACGCAATGTTAACTTAGGTTGCTTATTAGTTAACGTCCAAATCTCTTCACCTGTGGCACTGTCTAACGCAATTAAATCACCACGTGTTGTATGTACAACAACTTTGCCGTTTTCATAAACGGGTTGTGCAACGACTTCACCACTGACTTTCACCAACCATTTTAACTTGCCACTGTTTTTATCAAATGCTAAAACTTGCGCATTTTCAGTACCAATAAATAATGTATCCGTTGCTAAAGTGATACCGCCGGAGAAGCGTGCAGAACGATTTAATTGATTGCTTGGATCATCACGAAAATCAGTTTCCCAAAGTAATTTTCCGCTTGTCGGCGCAAATGCTTTTACCCGACCATCACGAGATGCAACATAAACACCTTGTTCATCAGCAACAGGTTGTAATTGCGAATAGTATTTATCAACACCATTACCAATACTTTGCTGCCAAGCTGTTTGCGGCTTATAAGTGGCTTCAAAATCAGGTAAATCAGCCATTATAACCACGTCATCTTCACTTGAAAAAAGAGAGCAGCCAGTTAATAAAAAAGTAGCACTGGAAATAACTGCAATACGCTTAAACCATTTTTTCATCTGTTATCTCAGTCTATTTTTCAGCGTCAAGAACAGGTGCTGCAACAGGCGCATCTGCGGATACGGCAAGATCATCAAATTGTAACTGTAAAACAGGATCAATACGGCCTTGGCTTGCATTAATCGCATCTTGAAATGCAGATCGCGCTTTTTCCTGCTCACCTTGTTTCAGATAAACGCTGCCTTTCACCTGGTAAGCTTTTGCTAAAAAGCTCTTCTCAGAGATCAGCGCTAACGTAGCTAATGCTTCAGGATACTCTGCAAGCTCTGCTTGAACACGCGCTAAACGTAAGTTAATAACCGCATTAAGTGGCATATAGCTGTTTTGACTTTGTAACTGCACTAATTGTGTTTTAGCTAATGCAAAGTCTTTTTGCATTACCGCTTCTTTCGCAAGCAGTAAAGACGCTAATACGCCATAGTTATTATCAATATTATCGTTAACAAATGCGCTTATACTATCAAGCCCTTTCTCGCTGCCTTGTGCTTCAAACTGAACCAGCATATCTGAATAAGCTTGTGAGCTGCTTTCTTGACCACTAATAACCGATTCGTTATAAAAACGCCATCCCCATAAACCTGCTAAGCCAACAACTGCGCCGATAATTAAGGTGTTACCATTTTCTTTCCACCAATTTTTAATTGCATCAACTTGTTGTTCTTCAGTTTCGTAACCTTCGATAATGTCAACCACTTGTGATTCCTTATAATTTTAATACTTTAAAAATAGGTAGGTAATACCTTAATTAGCTCATCGATTGCAACCGTTTGTTGCGGTACATTGCCTTGTAACTCTTTTATTGTGACACAGCCACTATCCAACTCACTTTCACCAATAATTAACGCTAAACGTGCACCACTTTTATCTGCGCGTTTCATCTGTTTTTTAAAGTTACCCGCGCCACAATGATGCATCATTTTAAGCGATGGTAATTCAGTGCGGATAAGCTCGGCCATTTTAAACCCGGCAAGGGAAGTTTCTTCTCCAACTAATACGCTATACAGATCAACATCGCTTTTAACATCATCATTTAACTCTAATGTTTCCAGCATTAAAATAATGCGCTCAAGGCCCATTGCAAAACCAACTGCAGGGGTTGCTTTACCACCTAACTGCTCGACCAGACCATCGTAACGACCACCCGCACAGATTGTGCCTTGAGAGCCTAAGCTGCTTGTTACCCACTCAAATACAGTGCGATTGTAATAATCTAAACCACGTACTAAACGCTCATTAATGACGTATTTTACGCCAACGGCATCTAAGTATTTTTGTAACTGGGCGAAATGTTCAACCGATTCGGCATCAAGATGGTCAGAAAGTTTCGGTGCATCAACTAATAACGCTTGGATTTCTGGATTTTTGCTATCTAAAACACGCAAAGGGTTAGTAGTCATTCGACGTTTACTATCTTCGTCCAGCTTATCAACATGTTTTGATAAAAACTCAACTAGCGCTTCTTTATATAAAGCACGCGCTTCATTGCTACCCAGTGAATTCAACTGCAGTTCAACATGCTGATCAATGCCGAGTGCTTTCCATAAACGCGCTGAAAGTAAAATAACTTCCGCGTCGATATCCGCACTTGCCATGCCGAATGTTTCCACACCGAATTGATGGAATTGGCGGTAACGCCCTTTTTGTGGACGTTCATGTCGGAACATTGCACCTGTATACCATAAACGGCGTTCTTGGTTATATAACAAGCCATGCTCATTTCCGGCGCGCACACAAGAAGCTGTACCTTCAGGACGAAGGGTTAAACTGTCACCATTACGATCGGCAAAGGTATACATCTCTTTTTCAACAATATCGGTCACTTCACCAATTGAGCGTTTAAAAAGATTGGTATTTTCAACAATTGGCATACGAATTTCGGAATAACCGTAACTGCTGACAACTTGTCTAAATAACGATTCTAATTTTTGCCAAACAGGGGTTTGTTCAGGAAGGGTATCGTTCATGCCACGAATAGCTTGGATCTTTTTTGCCACAATGTTTTCCGAATACGTAAGTAAAATAATAAAATAGGGCGTTATTATAAGGGCTTTTCAGATTAGATGAAACCGCACTTAACGGATAAATAACAGAAATCTAATAACTAAGCGACGCTGCGCCGTACCTTAGCAACCCAAAGTAAAAAGGTGTTAATTTCCCCTGCATCCCCCTTCTACTTCAAGATGCGCATTCAAATAGTGAAGAATACTGCAGCAACTTCTTGGTTTTTTCACTCTTTTGCTTATAATGCCGCACAAATCAGCGATACCTATACTAGCATCAACGGACGAGAGCATTACAAAATGAATCCCCCAAAAAAATTCAAAATTCATATTAAGCTCCGAGCGCAAGAGGATAGAGTCGTTAAAGAGGAAACCGTCTATCTTTATCGTTGGGACAGAATCATAGGGACTTGTGCCGTTGTCATTATCGCAATTGCAGCGCTAATCAACTTTGGATTAAATGACTCAAAGCTGCAGAGCATTGATAGCGAGCAGCCAACAGCAGCTATAGCGCAACCTATGGATAAGAGCATATCCTCAGTTACTTACAAAGCAGAAAGTATTACAACACAACCAACCAGCGAAGCCGCTATTAAATCCACTAACGCCAGTAAAGAAAAAAACATTGAGATAACGGCTAAAACACAGAGCACAACAACAGCGCGGCCAAATACAGCACCAACAGCCCTTTTCACTCAATCCAGAACAGCAATATTTTCACCGCATATCAAACGCTTTGTGATTTCCAAAACGGTCAGAAATAAAGAGCCAGTAGGCAGCATCAAAGATATTCATTTTGACCACAACAATATTGCTACCGTATATGCATACTCCGATGCTATCGGTTTAAAAGATGAAACACTCTATTATCACTGGAGTTTGGATGGTAAAGCGGTAGCTAAGGTTAAAGTAAGTGTATGGTCTAATCGTTGGAGAAGTTATTCAAGTAAATTTATCCGCCCAAATATGCAGGGCGAATGGAAAATAACACTGCAGAACGGCAAAGGAGAAACTCTGGCAGTCAATCGATTCCGTTACTAGCTCATCCCAAAGTAGTTAAAAAATGCTGATTCAGCAGTTAGTTACGGCTTCTTTGGTGAAAGAAAGTGATTTATTGACAGAAAAAAAAATGCTAACGCATTGCTATAATTAGAATTAGTGTTTTTCACTGAATTTGCAAAAAAGCATACCTAAGTATGCTTTTTATATTGCAGTTTGTACGCAGAGATTAATTGCGCGTGCGGCTGGTATTACGACGACGTTCATTAGTCTTACGATGCTGACTGTGTTTTTTTACCGCACGACGAATACGTGCTTGGGTGTTTGTCACTTTGCTGACCTCAACACGAACTTTTGTTTCTGTTTCTTTAGGCATATCAACTAACTTACGTAAATAGTTTACCTCTTTGAGATTTAACTCAAGCCAACCACCTTGCGGTAACTGTTTATCTAAGTGGATATTACCGTAACGCACACGCATTAGACGGCTCACTTGTACACCTTGGCTTTCCCATAAACGACGTACTTCACGGGTACGCCCTTCGGTTAACACCACATGATACCAACGGTTAATGCCTTCACCACCAGCCTCTTTACCAGACTCTCTCACCGATAAAAACTTAGCTTCACCATCATCAAGTTTGACGCCCATGCGTAAACGGTTAAGCATCGCTTCGTCTACTTCGCCAAATACGCGTACCGCATATTCACGCTCAACTTCATTGCTTGGATGCATCATTTTATTGGCAAATTCGCCATCAGTGGTAAACAGAAGCAACCCAGATGTGTTGATATCCAAACGGCCAATGGAGATCCAACGCGCGCCATTTAAACGCGGTAAGCGTTCAAAAACCGTTTTACGCCCTTCTTCATCACTGCGGGTACAAATTTCACCTTCTGGCTTGTTATAGGCAAGAATACGGCAAACCACATTTTCGGCGGTTTTGTTTTTTACAACATGGCCATCAACACGGATAATCTGCTTTTCAGTAACACGCTCACCAAGTTGAACCACTTTACCATCAAGGCTAACCCGCCCTTCTGCAATCACGGTTTCCATTTTACGGCGAGAACCTAGACCTGCTCGTGCTAATACTTTCTGTAATTTTTCACTCATTTTAAATTTTCCTTTGGGTAATTCTCATTATGCCAACTGTGACCAAAAGGCCACCTCTAACTTTTTACTTACTACTTTTTACTTACTACTTTTTACTTACTACTTTTTACTTTACTTTCTTTTACTGAAATGGTGTTAAATCACCTGCACCTTCGCGGGTGATAACCACACCATCATCTGAAAAGTCGATCACTGTGGTAGGTGATTCACCTAAATAACCACCATTTAAAATCAACTCCACTTGATTCTCCAATTTATCGCGAATATCTTCAGGATCAAATTCGGTACTATCGGAGCCAGGTAAAATCAAACTGGTGGTCATTAATGGCTCACCAAGCTCTGCCAACAATGCTAAGGCAATCGCATTATCAGGAATGCGAATACCAATCGTGCGTTTTGCTGGATTCATCAAACGTTTCGGCAGATCTTTAGTGGATTTAAAGATAAAGGTATAGGCGCCAGGGGTATTATTTTTCAATGCACGGTATGCTTGATTATCCACACGCGCATAAGTAGCTATTTCAGAAAGATCGCGGCATACCAAGGTAAAGTTATGCTTTTTATCTAAATCGCGAATCTGGCAGATTTTATCTAAACCACGCTTGTTATCTATAGTACAACCCAAGGCATAACCTGAATCGGTCGGATAGATAATCACACCACCGCTTTTTAAGATTTCAACCGCTTGCTTCATCAGACGAATCTGCGGATTTTCAGGATGTACGTAAAAAAATTGACTCATTGTAGTATTTCTTCTTGTTGTTCTGCTAATAACTGATAACTTGGCCAATCAGACCAAATAGGTTTTGCTATTTCGGGCAGATGCAGTGCTTTACCTAAATCTCGCCAACGGCCGACAAAATGAAAATCACTACCTTGTGAAGCAAGTAAATCATATTCATTACTCCACATTGCTAATTGTAGGCGCATTTGCGGTGATTGTTGACCCATTGCCACTTCCATTGCATCGCCATTAAATTGTTTAAATTCAGTAAACAGACGACGCATCCATTTGTTTGATAAGTTGTAATGGTTAGGGTGCGCCAAAATAGCCTGTCCACCAGCTTGATGAATAACAGCAATTGCTTTATCAATATCCACCCAGTTATGGGGAACATAACCGGTATTGCCACGGCTTAGGTATTTATCAAATACTTTTGGGAAAGTTGGCGCTACACCAATTTCAACCAGGTGACGTGCAAAATGTGCACGTGTTATTGCGCCCTCGCCCGCTAAAACTTTCGCAGCTTCATAAACGCCGGGAATTTTAGCTTTTTCTAAACGACGCCCCATCTCAATAGCACGACTTTCGCGTTTCTCTTTTTGTAATTCAATTAAATCAATTAAAGCAGGATGCTGCGGGTTTATATTAACCCCTACCACATGAATTTCATGGTTTAACCAATTAGTGGTTATTTCAATACCGTTAATTAGCGTTAACTTTAAATCTTTCTCAATAATCGTTTGCCGCGCTTCAGCCAATCCATCAACCGTATCATGATCTGTAATTGCCAAAATATCGACTTGGCGATTCGCTGCCCGTTCAACTAATTCTCTGGCTGTTAACTGCCCATCTGAAGCCTTAGTATGTGAGTGAAGATCAATTAACATGAATATCCTAAAAATCATCTTGACATTAAAAGCATAATCGCAAAAAATGGGTGCCTAAATTTATGGGACGCATGATATATGATTTTAAATACAATTACTCTTAAAGATTCTTGGTGGCACTCATTCTCTTAAGCGAGCAATGAGGTTTTTGTATATTGTAATTTTCAAAAAGACCAAATTAAAAAGCTCGCAAATTGCGGGCTTTTTTTGTATTTGGCGCTTTAAAATCAATAATAAAAATAAAATTAGAGAAATAAAATGAACAGAATAAATATCCTTAAACAGTGTTGGCGATGGCAATAATCAAAACGGAAATTGAAAAAGCCATAACGTACTGAATTTTAAAAGGATTACAAAATGAATACACTTCACCCGATTGGGGTTTTAAAAAACGTTGAAGTCGATTGTGCATATACTGAAAACTCACTCGCTTTATTCCAAAGCATAACGGGAAATAGCGATAATCATCTGCTTTTTGACTCTGCTGAAATAGAAAGCAAAGCACATCTTAAAAGTTTAATGCTGATAGATGCCTGCATGAAAATCACCTGCCACGGTTTAGTGGTTACCTTCGACGCATTAACCGATAACGGTAAAGACTTACTCACTTTTATTACTCCGCAATTTTCAACGCAACTTATCAGCCAGCAATCAGCAACTCAATTACAACTCACCTTTCCAAAATCAGATAGCAGTGGTGATGAAGATCAGCGCCTGAAATCCGCATCTCCCGTTGATGCGCTGCGCTGTATCGTTGATAAAATAAAAAAACAATCCTCACATAACCAAGCACTGTTCCTTGGTGGGGTTTTTGCTTATGACTTTATCGCCACATTTGAAGATCTGATGGCGGTGCCTGAAAGTGATAATATCTGCCCTGACTTTATGTTTTATGTTGCAGAAACGCTGTTAATTCAAGATCATCAAACACAAAAAAGTCAGATACTTGGCAGCGTTTTCGGCGGATTATATTCTGATGAAAATGAGCAACGTATTGAATCTCGTCTTGAAGAGTTACAAGCATTATGCACAAACTTTGTTATACCCGACAATCAAATTACCCCTTTAGTCGGCAAAGTAAGCACGGATGTTTCCGACAAGCAATATTGTAATATTGTAAAACAACTGAAAGAGTACATAGTAAAAGGTGATATTTTCCAGGTAGTGCCTTCGCGCAGTTTTTCACTCTCTTGTCCCAATCCGATAGCTGCTTATGCCAAACTAAAAGAAACAAATCCGAGCCCTTACATGTTTTATCTGAAAGACAGTAATTTTGTTTTGTTTGGCGCATCACCTGAAAGTGCGTTGAAATATACACAAAGCAGCAATGAGGTGGAGATTTACCCAATTGCAGGCACTCGTACACGTGGTTTTAATAGCGACGGTTCAATCAATAAAGATTTGGACAGTCGATTAGAGCTGGAACTGCGCTTAGATAAAAAAGAGACTTCAGAACATTTAATGCTGGTTGATTTGGCACGTAATGATGTTGCACGTATCAGTGAGCCGGGCTCGCGTCATGTTGCCGATCTGCTGAAAGTTGACCGCTACAGTCATGTAATGCATTTAGTGTCACGCGTGGTTGGCAAATTACGCAGCGATTTAGATGCGCTGCACGCTTATCAGGCCTGTATGAATATGGGGACTCTGGTTGGCGCGCCAAAAATTCGAGCATCTGATCTGGTGCGCCAAGTCGAGAAAAAACGTCGCGGCAGTTACGGTGGTGCAGTCGGTTATATCAACGGTTGTGGTGATATGGATACCTGTATTGTTATCCGCTCTGCATTTGTTAAAGATGGTATTGCGCAGGCACAAGCGGGAGCAGGGGTAGTTTTTGACTCCAATCCGCAATCTGAAGCCGATGAAACACGCGGTAAAGCCGCCGCTGTTTTAAATGCAATAGCACTTGCACACGGTACAACACTCGCAAACGTTTCGGGAGAATAAGCAGATGCATACAACTAAAAAACAGACACTCTTTTTTCTTGATAACTTTGATTCATTTACTTACAACCTGGTTGATCAATTTAAAGCGCTTGGTTATCCGGTAAAAATTTATCGTAATAGTTTATCAGCACAGCAAGTTAAAGCACATATTGACGCTTGTGAAAATGAAGCCGTTTTAATTCTTTCACCCGGCCCCGGCACGCCAAGTGCAGCAGGCTGTCTGATTGAGTTAATCGGTTTATGTAAAGGTCAAATCCCGATGATAGGCATCTGCCT
Source organism: Psychromonas sp. (assembly GCA_013619145.1). Classification (GTDB taxonomy): domain Bacteria; phylum Pseudomonadota; class Gammaproteobacteria; order Enterobacterales; family Psychromonadaceae; genus Psychromonas. The sequence goes on from JABXKR010000319.1 coordinate 14,971, forward strand.
AGGTCATCAAGCCCTGATTGAGCAATATGGTGGTATTGTCGGTCAAGCCGAGCAAATTATGCACGGTAAATCATCTTTAATCGACCATTGTGGCGATCGTATGTTTGCCGGATTAAGTCAGCCTCTATCTGTAGCCCGTTATCACTCACTGGTTGGTTCAAAAGTGCCTGATTCACTGGAAGTGGTCGCTGATTTTAACGGTATGTGCATGGCTGTTTACAATGAAAAAGATAAGGTGATCGGTTTTCAGTTCCATCCCGAATCGATTTTAACCTGTGAAGGTGCAAAGTTATTAGAAACCAGTTTAAATCTGGTCACAAACATGGAGACAGTTTAAATGAGTCAGTTCAATATTCATCAGGTTTTAGAGCAACTGTATGCAGGGAAATCGCTTTCAAGCGAACAAAGCCAAGCTTTTTTCGAGCATGTTGTACAAGGTGAAATCGATCCGATTATTTTATCTTCGGTTTTAACAGCACTGAAAATAAAAGGTGAAACCCCGGAAGAGATAACCGGGGCTGCGCAGGCGCTACTCGCTCATGCGAAAAGCTTCCCGCGCCCGGATTACGACTTTGCCGATATTGTCGGTACTGGCGGTGACGGTTTAGGCACTATTAATATTTCCACAGCCAGTGCATTTGTAGCGGCAGCTTGTGGTCTGAAAGTATGTAAACATGGCAGTCGCAGTGTCTCGAGTAAATCTGGCTCATCAGATCTGCTTGCGGCATTTGGCATTAATTTAAATATGAGCCCGGAAGTCGCACGCCAATGTTTAGATGATATCAATATCTGCTTTATTTTTGCGCCGCAATATCATGCAGGAATGCGCTTTGCAGCACCTGTACGTGCTGCGCTGAAAACTCGCTCTATCTTTAATGTATTAGGTCCACTGGTTAACCCTGCTCGCCCTGACTTTGAGCTGATGGGCGTTTATGCTCCTGAGCTTTTAAAACCGATTGCTGAAGTACATAAGCAGCTGGGCATGAAACGCGTGATGGTGGTTTTTGGCAGCGGCTTAGATGAAGTGGCACTGCATGGTGAAACACAAGTTGCCGAACTGATTGATGGGCAAATAAAAGAATATACGTTAACACCCGCTGATTTCGGCGTACAGAGTTACCCTGTGGAAGCTATTTTTGGCGGCGATGCTACAGAGAACAAAGTCATTATCGAAAAAATATTACAAGGTAAAGGCACTGCTGCACAACAAGCGGCCGTTGCCATTAACGTATCTGCCTTATTAGTTTTAAACGGTCTCGCAGATAACTTTAAACAGGGTACAACAATGGCACTGGATATGATGTTAACCGGTAAACCTTTACAATTAGTTCAACAATTAGCGGAGCAAAGCCAATGTTAAATGATCAAAGTCTGCAAGATACAATTCTTGGTAAAATTGTTGATGATAAAGCACAGTGGGTTAAAGCCCGCAAGCAGCAACAACCTTTAATTAAGTTTAAAGATGAGCTAACTATGAGTAGCCGTAATTTTTATGCTGCATTAGATCAAGATAAAAGCGTATTTATTTTAGAGTGTAAAAAAGCCTCTCCGTCAAAAGGCCTTATTCGTGAAGAGTTCGATTTAGATCTGATTGCCGGGACTTATAAAAACTACGCCAGCGCAATCTCAGTGTTAACTGATGAAAAATATTTTCAAGGTGATTTTGAATATGTCAGAAAAGTACGTGAACAGGTTTCGCAACCCGTTCTGTGCAAAGACTTTATTATTGATCCCTACCAGATTTACCTGGCTCGCCACTATAAAGCGGATGCAGTTTTATTAATGTTATCTGTCTTAGATGATGATGCTTATCAAGCTTACCGTGATACGGCGCATAGCCTGAATATGGGCGTATTAACCGAAGTCAGTAATGAACATGAACTGGTACGGGCAATCGCATTAGGTGCAAAAATCATTGGTATCAATAACCGTAATCTGCGCGATCTGAGCATCGATCTGAACCGCACTAAAGAGTTGGCAGCTAAAATTCCAGCTGACCGCATTGTCATTTCAGAATCAGGTATCTACAACCATTCACAGGTAAAAGATTTAAGTAAACATGCCAATGGCTTTTTAGTGGGCAGCTCGATTATGAGCCAACACAATATCGATAGAGCTTGCCGCCGTTTAATACTCGGTGAGAACAAGGTTTGCGGGTTAATGCATCCGCGCAGCGCAGCTGATGTTTATCAAGCCGGTGCCATTTATGGTGGTTTGATTTTTGTCGAAAAATCACCGCGTTATGTGGATATGGAACAAGCCCGCTTAACCATGGCCGGCGCACCACTGTTATATGTTGGTGTTTTCCAAAATGAAGATCCTGAGCTTGTCGCTTATACCGTCAAACAACTTGGTCTTAGCGCAGTGCAGCTGCATGGTGATGAAACGCCTAAATATGTAAAAACATTACGCGCTCTGCTTCCGAAAACATGTGAAATTTGGAAAGCCTACGGTGTTAGCGAAAATCTACCTGATTTAAGCAAGTTCAATGTAGATAAACATCTGCTTGATACTCGCGTTGCCAACCAAAGTGGCGGTACCGGTCAAGTATTCGACTGGTCACTGCTTGATAACGCTGATTTAGATAAAAACAAAATTATGCTTGCAGGTGGATTAACACCTGAAAATGCACAGCAAGCAGCACTTATTGGTTGTGCAGGTTTAGATTTCAACTCCGGCGTAGAAAGTGCACCGGGTAAAAAAGATAAAAGCAAAATTGACGCCGCATTTGCAGCAATTACAAGTTACGTGCAACGTAATTCAGAAAAGGTATAAATACAATGGAAAAACTGCCCCCTTACTTTGGTGAGTTTTTCTTGGGGATTCGCTATGTATGTTGCACAAATTAATATGCAACACGCAACGCTTACATCTTATATAAAGCTTTATTTACCTATTAAAAAATGAAAAAGGTATCAGTACAATGGAAAAATTAAACCCTTACTTTGGTGATTTCGGTGGTATGTATGTTCCACAGATCCTTGTTCCAGCATTAAAACAGCTAGAAGCTGAATTTATAAAAGCACAGTCAGATCCTGAATTTATTGCTGAGTTTTCTGAATTATTAACTGAATATGCAGGTCGCCCTACCCCGCTGACCCTGTGCCGTAACTTAACCAAAGGCAAAAAAAGTAAACTTTACCTTAAGCGTGAAGATCTACTCCATGGCGGTGCGCATAAAACCAACCAGGTATTAGGTCAGGCATTACTTGCTAAACGTATGGGCAAAAATGAGATTATTGCGGAAACAGGGGCTGGACAACACGGCGTGGCAACGGCATTGGCTTGTTCATTATTAGGCTTAAAATGTAAAATATATATGGGTGCAGTGGATTGCGAACGTCAAAAACCTAATGTATTCCGCATGCGTTTAATGGGCGCGGAAGTGATTCCTGTTACCTCTGGCTCATCAACACTAAAAGATGCTTGTAATGAAGCGCTGCGTGATTGGGCCGGCAGCTATGAAACGACCCACTATTTATTAGGAACAGCTGCAGGCCCGCATCCGTTCCCGATAATTGTACGTGAATTCCAAAAAATGATTGGCGAAGAAGCGAAGCAGCAGTGTTTGAAAAAAGAGGGCATTCTACCTAATAAAGTGATTGCCTGTGTGGGCGGCGGCTCGAATGCCATTGGCATTTTTAACGATTTTATCGAAGATGAAAATGTTGAACTTATTGGTGTTGAACCAGGCGGTCATGGCATCGAAACAGGTGAACATGGTTGCCCTATCTCCTATGGTTCAAAAGGCATTTTCTTCGGTATGCATTCATTAATGATGCAGGATAAACATGGCCAGGTAAAAGAGTCATACTCAATCTCTGCAGGCCTGGATTTCCCGTCGGTCGGACCACAACATGCGCACCTTGCACAAACAGGCCGCGCGCAATATGTTAACGCAACCGATGATGAAGCATTAGCTGCTTTCAAAATCCTTGCTGAGCAAGAAGGTATTATCCCAGCTCTTGAGTCTGCACATGCATTAGCACATGCACTTAAAATTATTGAACGCGATGATAAAGAGCAGATCATTATCGTTAATTTATCGGGCCGTGGTGATAAAGATATCTTTACTGTCGCAGAAATTTTTGAAAAAAGAGGAATAATGTAATGAACAAACGTTACCAGGCTTTATTTAACCGTCTTGAAACTGAGAACCAGGGTGCATTTGTTCCTTTTGTAACAATTGGCGATCCAAACCGTGAACTTTCCATTAAAATTATTGACACATTAGTAACAGCTGGCGCTGATGCGCTGGAATTAGGGATCCCTTTTTCAGACCCTGTTGCCGATGGTGTGGTTATTCAAGATGCTTCTACCCGAGCTTTACAAGCAGGCATTACACCGGATAGCTGTTTTGAAATCATTGCTGAAATTCGTAAACTGCACCCGACAGTGCCTATCGGTTTATTACTGTACGTGAACCTTGTTTACCGTAACGGCATTGAATACTTTTATCAGCGTTGTGCTGATGCCGGGGTTGATTCAGTGTTAATTGCAGATGTACCACTTGAAGAGAGCGCTCCCTATCGCGCAGCCGCCAAAAAGTTTGGCGTTCAGCAGATTTTTATCGCGCCACCAAACGGTGATCAGGAAACACTGCAAAAAGTAGCTGAATTAAGTGAGGGTTATACCTACTTACTCAGTCGAGCAGGGGTAACGGGCGCAGAAGCAAAAGCAGGCATGCCTGTTGACCATATGTTAGAAACCTTAAATAAACATGATGCGCCACCATCACTGCTTGGTTTTGGTATTTCTAAACCAGGGCAGGTAAAAGAAGCAATTAAATCAGGAGCAGCTGGTGTGATATCTGGCTCAGCGGTAGTTAAAGTTATCCAAGAAAACCTTGATAACCCGGAACTGTTACTGGCTAAGATGCACAAGTTCATCAGCAAAATGAAACTAGCAACACATAAATAATGTGTTAAAGTGGCTCGGTAAACTTTATTAGAAGAGACAAATATGAAACAGTTTTTTGAATTCATCCCCTTGGTTATCTTTTTTGCCATCTACAAGATGGTTGATATTTATGCGGCTACAGCATCATTAATGGTAACAACGGGCTTAATGCTTGCTTATAACTATTTCAAAAATGGTAAAGCTGAAAAAATGCATATCATCACCTTTTTGATGGTATTGGTATTTGGTAGCTTAACCTTGATCTTACATGATGATGTCTTTATTAAATGGAAAGTAACAGTCGTTTATGCCCTGTTTGCTCTCGCTTTATTAGTAAGCCAATTTATCTTTAAAAAACCGATTATCAAACAGATGTTAGGTAAAGAGCTCAGCTTACCGGATAATATCTGGAATAACCTCAATGCTGCCTGGGCACTATTTTTTGCTGGATTAGGGATTTTAAATATCTATGTTGCGTTTAACCTGCCGCAAGATGTTTGGGTGAATTTTAAAGTATTTGGACTGTTAGGTGTAACTCTTGCCTTTACTGTATTAAGTGGTATCTACCTCTATAAATACTTACCCGTAACAGCAGAAAAAGAAACTAAGGAATAATCATGTTATACGTCATTTTTTCACAGGATGTAAAAGACAGCTTAGCACTGCGCCAACAAGCTCGCCCTGCACATTTAAGCCGTTTACAAGAATTGAATGACCAAGGACGCTTATTTGTTGCCGGCCCCAACCCAGCCATTGACAGTGAAGATCCAAGCGATGCCGGCTTTACAGGTTCAACGGTGATCGCCGAGTTTGATTCATTACAAGATGCGCAAGTCTGGGCGGATGCCGATCCTTATGTTGAAGCTGGTGTTTACGCTAAAGTAATTGTTAAACCGTTTAAAAAGGTTTTACCTTAGCCAGCAAACAGAATATTTAAATAATTAAAATCCGCTGTTAAGCCATTAACAGCGGATTTTTTTATGCTTTTTTAATAGAGCTTATAGTATTTGCTGCAGCTAAAATCGCTCTGCCAACTTTTAAATCGCCGTAATCAGTATCATTTGTCCTGCTACGGGGGCTCGCTTTCTCCCAGTAGCGAGCAAAATCGAAGTTCCTTACCAGTAAAGTCGATTTGAATGATCATGCACTGCTTGAACGATTGCGCTAAGGCGCATTTCGCCCCCAACGACTTAAAAGCTAACTTGAAAATACCTACTGAGCATTGTTTGATTGTTTAGCTAACTTCATAAATAATGGCATAGCTTTTTCAAATAAGGGCTGCATTTTTATTATTTTGCTTTTTTTATTTATTCTGCCAACTACTTCCATTGCCGGGCGGAATCTTAATTTGAAATTTTGTTCATCTTCTTCAACACAAAACTCATCTTCAGAGAAGTGCCCTTCTTCTGCATATTCCTTAAAAACATTTACCAATACGCTCATGCTTGGCCCGGAAACTGTGTGTTGTGCTAATGTCATGCCTACAGCATTGGAGAGAGTAATTTCAAATGGATTTGAGCGATAAGCTAATACTTTATATATTTTCCTTAATTGCTTCGAGGTGGGTTGAGCTGCAGTATGAACAGTACCCTCGATAGAAAAACGTACCAATTGCTCTTTAGCCATAAATTTGATCATATCGGTATCAAGAATGGACTCGTTTTTACTAAGAAATTCGGGTAACAACTTTAATATATCTAGATGATTTTTGCGTTTAATGCAGTTGCTACGATCTAAGTGTAACAAGCTACCATCTGGCAGAATATAACCTGCTTCATTGATGTTATTGGTTAAACCAAGCACTTCTATGAGTTTGTCAGTATCGTTATCAGGAATATCGGTATATTCAGATTTTATGTTCATAATTTTCCTAAAATTTATAGTAATATATTGCTTTAGTGTTTTTTGTTGCTGGTGATAAATTCTGCTTTAGATGTTTTGCACTAGAGCCTTTCCGCAGCATTCAGCACTGCAGCTTTATCTTTGTAAAAACCGATGATAATAAACTCCTCTCCGCCATATCGAATGCAGTAGTCCTTCGGCCTTGTATTGGCTGTTCTGATGGTTGCAAGCTGCCTCAGGACCTTGTCGCCGTGGGCATTCCAGAAGGTGTCGTTTATCTTCTTGAAATGATCGACATCGATGAATGTTACCGCAAGAACCTGCACCCTGAGCCGTTTCTGCGTTCTCAGAATTGTCGGGATCATTTCATACATGAATCCCGTGTTATATAAGTTGGTCAAAGGATCACGGATAGATAACTCTTTTAACTGGCGTATGGAATTATTGCTTATAAACATTGACGCTATAACAA
>JABXKR010000203.1 GCA_013619145.1 Psychromonas sp.
GCAAACTCGTGAACGTTTTGGTCACGATATTATGGTCTTAGTCGACCTTTCCGGCTCGATGGCGGAACAAGATTTTAGCACGCGGGATGGGCAGAAAAGCACGCGTTTATCCGCAGCAAAGCAGGTATTGGGTGATTTTTTAAAGACACGTGAAGGGGATCGTCTTGGTTTGATCCTTTTTGGTGATGCCGCGTTTGTACAAACTCCGTTTACTGCGGATCAACAGGTTTGGTTAACACTGCTTAAGCAAAGCGAAGTTGCGATGGCAGGACAAAGCACTCACTTAGGGGATGCGATTGGGCTTGCGATTAAAGTATTTGAAGATAATAAGCAGGACAACAGAAAAGAAAAAATAGCCATCGTACTGACCGATGGTAATGATACCGGCAGCTTTGTAGAGCCTGTTGATGCGGCTAAGGTAGCGGCCGCTAAAGGGGTACGAATTTACATGGTTGCAATGGGCGACCCCAGTACCGTTGGCGAGCAGGCGCTGGATATGGAAACCATTCAACGAGTCGCTACAGAGTCGGGAGGGCGCGCATTTGCAGCGATAAATAATGAGCAGCTTGCACAAGCCTATAGTGAAATTGGTCAACTAGAGCCGCTGATTTATGAAAGCACTCATTACCGGCCGAAACAGTCTCTGCACCAGCTATTAATTGCTTTGCTGGTTATTTTGTATTTGAGCGCATTTTCACTGGCGATATTCAACCGTCGCCGACACTGCGTAGCGCAACAGAAGGATAATAAACAATGAATTTACCAATCTGGCTCACTCAGTTTCATTTTATTCGTCCGTTATGGTTGTTGCTGCTGATTCCACTCGCATGGCTTATTTATCTGCGCTACAAAGATCAATCAGAATCCAACTGGAGTACGCATTTACCTGCACATCTACGACAAGCTTTAACCTTAGATGAACAGGGATGGCGCAGTCAGTTACCACTTAAATTATTGAGTGTCAGTCTACTATTAGCCGTGATCATCTGTGCAGGTCCGACATGGCAAAGAGAGGCCTCCCCTTTTGGCGAAGATAAAGCGTCTATGCTGGTGATCCTCGATAACAGTGAATCGATGTTACAAACTGACTTAGCACCGAATCGTATTGAGCGTGTTAAACATAAAATTCATGATTTGCTAATGCTTCGAGCTGGCGGTAAAACCGGTTTGCTGGTGTTTGCCGGCAGTGCGCATCTGGCCATGCCAGCAACACCAGATAGTGCCGTGTTTGCGCCGTTTCTTGCTGCGATAGAGCCCAGTATCATGCCTAAAAAAGGCAAGCAGGCACAGTCGGCCTTAAGCTTGATTAACGAACAGCTCAATAACATCCCTGGCAGCAGTGTCTTATTAATTAGCGACGGTATTAGCCCGCAGGCCATCACTGCCTATCAGGAATTTTTTACTACACATCCGTACCAGCTACTTATTTTAGCGGCAGGTAATTCAGCGCTTAAAACTGACCAGCCACTTGATGACGTTTCATTAAAAGCATTAGCACAGGCAACGGGCGGACGTTTATTCGACGTCACTGTGGATAATAGTGACGTGCAGGCATTAAACCGCGCGATTGATAAACAGATGCAGCTTAGCGGTGACTCTGCAATGCCTTGGCAAGATATGGGTTATGCATTACTTTTTCCGCTACTATTTTTAACTTTATTATGGTTTCGAAAAGGCTGGTTGGTGCAGTGGTGCTTGGTCGGCGCAGTGCTGATCTCAAGTGTTTCCCCCCTGCCTGTCTCCGCCGCGCCTATTCATACTATGGCAGAGAAAAGTCAGGTGATAGAAAAAATTTCGATGCTTGATAAAGCAACTCAGTACTGGCTGGATCTATGGTTAACGCCGGACCAACAAGGGCAACGTTTATTTAAGCAAAAGTCCTATTTAGAAGCGGCTAAACATTACAGCGAACCCATGCAAAAGGGTAAGGCTTATTATTATGCCGGCGAATATAAGCTTGCTCATGCGCTATTTTTGCAAGCAGAAAATGACCTCGGTTTATATTACTGCGCCTCAGCACTAGCTCGTCAACGCGAATATTTGGCCGCGCGAGATTTACTTAACAATCTATTACAAGATAAAGAGATTGATCCCACCTTAAAAATACGCGTTAAACACAATTTTCAGATACTCGATGCACTTATTGATGAGATTAATCGCTTTAGTGAAAGTCAGATTGGTAATCAGGAGGTGACATCGTTTGAGTTAGCTGATGAGCAAGAGCAAACTGCCGAAGGCGCTGATGAACAAATAACAGAAGAGTCAATCGCTCAACAGCAGATTAATGCACAGGATCTACTACAAGATGAACAGAAAGCAGAACTATGGTTCAAACGTGTGCAGTCTGATCCGAAACGTTTTTTAGCTGCCAAATTTCAGATTCAACTACGTGAACAGAACGTTCGCGATTAACAGGATTATGACTATGTTCAACCCTATTCGACCAGTATGGTTACTACTAATATTATTGCTATGCACTAAAGCAATGGCGGTAACCTCAACGCAAAATAGCAGTAGTGATATCAAGCTAGCTGCCTGGATAGGCGATGAGCATAGTAACCAGCTGCAGAATTTCAGCGTCAAGCAGCAAGTTATATTAACCATAGAGGTAGCAACACCCCGTAGGTTTAGCAAAGGAACTCGCATTGGCTTAGTGGAAGTGGCAAATGTCATCGCTAAACAGCGTAATCAATTAGCGGTAAACTATACAGAAAAGTTTAACGGGCAAACCTGGTCGATACAACGTTGGGAAATCGCCTTATACCCGCTCGCTTCAGGTCAGGTTACGATCCCACCTATCCCAGTACAAACACAAGTCGCTAATAAAGACGGAGTGGGCATTGATATTACACTGTTTACCCCGTCACTATCATTCAAAGCGCATTTGCCTAGCGGTGTATTATCTGAGCAGCATGACTGGCTCACTGCCAGTGAGTTGTCGCTTGAGCAGCGCTGGCAGTTATCAAATGAAGATCTTAAAGTGGGTGATAGCATTACTCGCACAATCACTATCAAAGCCGACGATACACTTTCAATATTGTTTCCTGACTTATTAGTCGAATCATCTAACGGCAATTATCAAACTTATCGTAAACCTATTAAACTATCAGATACCTCTAACCGCGGTGTTTATCAATCCAAAAAAGTTGAACAGAGTGTCTACGTTCTGCAGCAAGGGGGAGAGGTTAACCTACCAAGTACAGAGCTAATATTTTGGAACAGTAAAAAAAATCAGCTAGAAACACTGCACCTTGAAGGGAAAAAAATCGCGGTTTCTCATACATTGCAATCCTTAATCAAAACCTATCGGCTGCAGCTGTTGATCGCATCCGTGTTTTTTATACTGTTAATAATCATTGTTCTTCACTTGAAACATTATTATCAAACTCACCCTAAACCGCTTTTCATACAATTATTACTAACTATTTATAAGAGACAATGGAGCACGGCACGCACTTTGCTATATCGATATAACCGCTTACTTACCGGCCAAAAAGAGCTGCTTGCTCTAAAAGAGACTAGGCAGGCATGGTTGCAAGATGCATTAAAATTACAAACTGGAATAGAAAAGCCGTCTCTTTTTTTACGGATCTGCTTCAAACTTCATCGGCAGCGTTATTTCCCTTTTAAGACCATTCCGCTTAAGAAAGTAGTCAGAGGTTTCGCAGAAACGACAGGGTCAGGTCTTTAGTTTTGAATTTTCATAAAAGTGGACAAAAGACACCGGGTCAAGATTAAAGACCTGATAATCATATAGTAAGTTCCTGCGAATCACGTTCAAGCCTAGAGTGTATGTTATACACATAGCTAAAACGAGGGCTTTAAAATGAAACTATATGGTGGCATTGACTTGCATTCAAACAACAGCGTTTTTTCAATTAAAGATGAAGCAGGTGTTGTTATCGCTCGACGAAAGTTATCTAACGATTTAAACCAAATATTTCTGTTTCTTGAGCCGTTTAAGAAACAATTAGCAGGGCTAGTTGTTGAATCTACGTTCAACTGGTATTGGCTAGTTGATGCCCTAAACGAAGCTCACTTCCATGTGCATCTTGCTAATACCACGGCTATTCAACAATACTCAGGCTTAAAATATGGGGATGATGACACTGATGCTGATTGGCTTGCTGAAATGCTTAGATTAGGTATTTTACCTGAAGGTTATATTTACCCAAAAGAACAACGAACCGTTCGTGATTTAATGCGTAAACGCATGCAGCTTGTGCAACAAGCCACCCAGAATTTATTGTCGATTCAGGGAATGTATATGCGCCATCTGAGTTATAAAATGAGCAACAATAAGATAAAACAGTTAACTCCAGAAGCAATAGAAAGCCATTTTCCATTAGCAAATACGGCACAGGCAACGATTTGTAATCTTGCCGTTATGAACTGCCTAAAAGAGCAAATCAAGCTATTAGAAAAAATCGTATTAACACAAGTGAAATTAAGCAAGGATTTTCAACAGCTGAACACTATAGACGGTATT
>JABXKR010000320.1 GCA_013619145.1 Psychromonas sp.
ATATAAATCAAACCCTCCCCCCCTAGGAAAAAGGTAAATTACCCACCATTGTGATCGATGTAACAAAAACTTTCGTCTATAATGCTGTCGGTAAGATAAGTGCAACGGGAAAATGTTGTATTAAGAAGACAGTGTGATAGCTGAGCTTGAATGAATGTTCGAGCAGTAAATTCAGAATTCTATAATTTTAAAATTAAATGAGAGGACACATCATGTCAGTAAAAAAAATGGTTGATCTAGATTTAGCTGGTAAGCGCGTATTTATCCGTCAAGATCTTAATGTGCCAATTAAAGATGGTAAAGTAACTTCAGATGCACGTATCCGTGCTTCTATCCCAACAATCAAGTTAGCGTTAGAAAAAGGCGCTAAGCTGATGATTACTTCTCACCTAGGTCGTCCAACTGAAGGTGCTTCTGCTGAAGAAAACGCAGCATTCTCTCTACAACCTGTTGTTGATTACTTAAACGAAGCATTAGATGTTCCAGTTCGTTTAGCAACTGATTACTTAAACGGTCTTGAACTGAACGAAGGTGAAGTTGTTGTTCTTGAAAACGTTCGTTTTAACAAAGGCGAAAAGAAAAACGAAGAAGGTCTTTCTAAGCAGCTTGCTGCACTTTGTGACGTTTACGTAATGGACGCATTTGGTACGGCTCACCGTGCACAATCTTCTACAAACGGTGCGGGCGTATTTGCTCCTGTCGCATGTGCGGGTCCTTTATTAGCTGCTGAATTAGAAGCGCTAGGTAAAGCAATGGATAACCCAGCTCGCCCATTAGTAGCAATTGTTGGTGGTTCTAAAGTTTCTACTAAACTTACTGTTCTTGAATCTCTTTCTAAAATTGCTGACCAGCTTGTTGTTGGTGGTGGTATTGCAAACACATTCATCGCAGCTCAAGGCCACAATGTTGGTAAATCATTATACGAAAAAGACTTAGTTGGTACTGCTAAGAAATTAATGGAAGAGTGTGCAATCCCTGTTGCAACTGACGTAGCATGTGCAAAAGCATTTGATGAAAACGCTGAAGCGGTAATCAAAAACGTTGCTGACGTTCAAGATGACGACATGATCTTCGATTTAGGTCCAGACTCTACTGCTGAGCTGGCTGAAATCCTTAAAGGTGCTAAAACAATTCTTTGGAATGGCCCGGTTGGCGTATTCGAATTCAAAAACTTCGAAGCAGGTACTGCAGGTATCTCTAAAGCAATCGCTGATTCAAGTGCATTCTCTGTTGCCGGCGGCGGTGATACGTTAGCTGCAATTGATAAATTTGACATCACAGCAGATGTTTCTTACATCTCTACTGGTGGTGGTGCGTTCCTTGAGTTTGTTGAAGGTAAAGAATTACCTGCTGTGACAATGTTAGAGTCACGTGCAAACGATTAATTAGAAAAATAAAGCGAGATAATATCTCGCTTTTTTTTCAACTTTTATTAGCGTATTTTTTATAACCTTATTGTGTTATATTGTGCGCGAAATTTAGCAGTATTTAATTTAACTACATAGGATTATCCTCATGACTAAGATTTTAGACGTTGTAAAACCTGGTGTTATCACTGGTGATGACTTACAGAAAGTATTTGCAGTTGCAAAAGAAAACAAATTTGCACTTCCTGCTGTAAACGTTGTTGGTTCTGATTCAATCAACGCAGTACTAGAAGCAGCCGCTAAAGTTAAAGCTCCAGTTGTTATTCAGTTCTCAAACGGCGGCGCTGCATTTAACGCAGGTAAAGGTCTTAAACTTGAAGGTCAGGAAGCGGCTATTCTTGGTGCTGTTTCTGGTGCTAAGCACGTTCACGCAATGGCTGAAGCTTACGGTGTTCCAGTTATTCTTCATACTGACCACGCAGCTAAGAAACTTCTTCCTTGGATTGACGGACTACTAACTGCATCTGAAGAGCATTTCGCAGCAACTGGTGCGCCTCTTTTCTCTTCTCACATGATCGATCTTTCTGAAGAGCCTCTAGAAGAGAACATCGCAACTTGTGCTAAATACCTAGCGCGTATGTCTAAAATGGGCATGACGTTAGAAATCGAACTAGGTTGTACTGGTGGCGAAGAAGACGGTGTTGATAACTCTGATATGGATGAGTCTTTACTTTACACTCAACCGTCTGAAGTTGATTACGCATACGTTGAGCTGTCTAAAATCAGCCCTAACTTCACTATCGCAGCTTCTTTCGGTAACGTACACGGCGTATACAAGCCTGGTAACGTTAAACTGACTCCAACTATCCTACGTGATTCTCAAGCATTTGTTGCTGAAAAACACGGTGTTGCGTCTAACGAATTAAACTTCGTATTCCACGGTGGTTCTGGTTCTTCTGAAGCTGAAATCCAAGAGTCTATCGGTTACGGTGTTATCAAAATGAACATCGATACAGATACTCAGTGGGCATGTTGGGACGGTATCCGTACTTACGAAGCTGAAAACCACGATTTCTTACAAGGTCAAATCGGTAACCCAACGGGTGAAGATGCTCCTAACAAGAAATACTACGATCCACGTGTATGGTTACGTTCTGCTCAAGCGTCTATGGTTAAACGTCTTGAAAAAGCATTTTCTGACCTTAACGCTATCGACGTATTATAATTTAATTAGCCTGCATACTTGCAGGCACTTTAAATTTATAGAGCCAGCTTAATTGCTGGCTTTTTTTTGCCTGAAAGAAAGTTAAATAATCAATTTGTTATTATCACTAATGAAACCATTTACGCTAAGCTATGTCATAACTTAACTAACTAAATTGATGAGGATTTTTTATGCGCTATTTAAATTTTTTAACACTTGTTTTTATTTCTATTTTTTCTCTTTCAGCTTTGGCTAATGGATTACCGGAAGAACAACATATAGTGGTTACGGGAACTGCGACTCTCGATGTCAAACCTGATCAAGTATCGATTCAGTTTCAAGCCACTGCGTTGGAGTCTAAAGGCGCGCTTGCTAAACAAAAAGTTGATCAGCAAGTTTCAACTTTGCTCGTTAACTTACAGAAAGCAGGTTTTAACAGTAATGAGTTAGAAAGTGCGGCGCTTTATACAAGAGCTGAGTATGACTATCACAAAGATAAGCGCACCTTGTTGGGCATTCGTGCTACACGCGATTTAACCTATCTATTAACTGATATTAATAAAGTGAATCAGTTCTTAGATATTGTTTTAGAAGCCAAAATAGACTTAATTGGCGATTTACAATATGGCTTACAATCTCCTGATGAATGGCAGCTTAAAGTTCGGCAGATGGCCGTCGAGGATTCAATGGAAAAAGCGTCTGGTTTAGCGAAATCTTATAATGCTGAATTAGGTAAAATATATTCCGTTAATTACCAAAATTCCTATCCTCGCCCCTTGATGATGAGAGCGATGCAGGATGAAAGAGGGAAGACAACTTATCAGGTAAAAACAATTAAGTTAAGCGATCGTGTGCAGGCTGTGTTTTTATTAAAGCCCTAGTTCTGAGGCTCTGATAGAGTTATTTCTAAGCCACTTTTAGATTCTTTATTAAAAAACATTAAGTTACTTTGCAATGGATTAAATAAGCACAGAAGGTGGTTTATAAAGGGCAGCATAATTTGCTTAGCAAAACTGCTTTCTAAGCTTAAATAGGTATTTAACTTTTCCGGGGTGATATGAATGGTTAAGTACCTATTTCCAGCAATTGCATTTAACGAATAACCTTTTGGGGTGAAGGTAAACTGGTCTATGCGCAGTTGTGGAAAAAAATCAGCTAAAGCAAGTGTAGATTCAATCTGCTCAGTAGAAGCAGCGCCTGCTTGTAATGTTTTTGCAAAAGGGCCTGATAAACCATGCAACATTAAAATCTGTTTGCGATGCATCTCTTCTGTCGCCAGCTCTCCGAAGAAAAACAGATCCCCTTGATATTTCCCTTGCCAGTGCTGAGTAATGCCCTGTAAATGTGTATTTAACAGCACGCTGTCTTGTGCAAAGTTACTTTTTTGTAATTCCGGTTGAACAGGCTGGTGGCGATGGAATAATAGGGATTGAATCTTCTCTTTAGCTATCTCTTTTTGAAAAAACTGAGCCGCTTTAACCAGGTGGGTATTTCCGCAGGTGATCAGCAGCAGTTTATTTTTCCAAATAAATAAACTCGACTCTGATAATAGGTAAGCGCAAATATGTTCATTTTCTATTTTCGAGAGGATAAAAGCCCCTGCCTGTGCAACCATTGTTTTCCAAAACTGCTCAGGAAACTGCAACAGATCATTTTGTTTGAGGGTGATCTCTAAACGTTTTTCAGTACCTTCATAAAACATTTAACTTAAGCCTTGTTTTCTTGATCATTATTGATTCCTGCTCCGATTAAACTGGAGACAACAATGGCCATATAAAAGACGCCTACCACAGCTTCCATGTATACCAGAAAGCGGGCTAATGGCGTTAGCGGCAGCAGGTCACCAAAACCTAATGTAGTTAATGTTACAAAGCTAAAATAGATAAAATCAGATGTATTGCTTTGCCAATCATTACTCGTTAAACCCGAAAATGAGTTCGGTACAAGTTCGTTGAGTAATTGATACAGCATTAGCCAGATAACACCCAGCAATAAAAATATACAAATTGAGCCGACAAGGCTATTACTGGTAATCTTTCCGGAAAAAAGTGCTTGTTGCGCCGCTAGTTTAAGAGTAAGCAGAAAAAAACACAGCATTAACAAGAGGCGAATAAAGTCTAGCTCTGCTTTGTCGAGTATTGCCACTAATAGGGTAATAAGCAGGGTGGCTAACACTAATCCTAATGCGGTATTAAAAATAAAACGGCTAGAGCGTAAACTCCAAACTGCAATTGCCATCGATATTACCGTTAAAGCGGTAACCAAGGAGTGAGCGAAAATAGAATTTACAAAAAACTGTTCAACACAAGCGTTGGAGAAGAGTAAAAAAATAAGGCTGAATAATAGATAATAGAAATTATCTTGTGCGGATATTCTTTTACTTGCTTCTTTCATCATCGAGCCTATTTTGAAATACCGGATGCGCTTAGTTTATCAGTAAAATATACTGAGCTCCCTACAAATAATTTTTACAAGTATGCTGAAATATCGACTGTGTCAATTTGATCTGCAAGAAGGTATTTTTGGGCGTAGTGCAAATAGACACCTGAGCTTAAAAACAGTTTAAATAATGCTTGATCAATATGTCTATCTTTTACCATAAAATCCATTATTTTTATTGCTTGGCTAAGTGTTTTTCGCTCTTTATAGGGACGATCTGATGCAGTGAGCGCTTCAAAAATATCAGCAATCACCATCATACGTGCTGTTATTGGCAATTCTTGTGCAGCTATAGCACGCGGGTAACCAGAGCCATCCATTTTTTCATGATGCCCGCCTGCAATAGTCGGCACATTTTTCAGGTGGTTTGGAAATGGTAATTTGGATAACATCACAATGGTATGCACCATATGACCATTAATAATAAAACGATCTTCATCTGTTAATGTACCGCGTTGTATTGCAAGATTGTACAATTCTCCGCGATTAAAGCGATATTCAGGTGTTTGCATATTAAAGCCCCAGTTATTACCTGGCTCTGTCAGTTCAGCGTGTTCCCGCTTGATTAGATGTTCTTTTTTATTGGCCAGTAATGGCTCTTGTACAGGTAGTTGCGGTTGCTTTTCGTTGTAGCGTTTTTTCTCCTGCGGGCTGATACCTAACTGATCATCTAAAGTACGAGACCAGGTACGTTTAGCTATTTCGTTTAAGCGTGTAATTTTTTCATCGGACATAAATTCGCCCCCGATATTACACTCGGCAATAAATGCAAATTCTTGATCCAGTGTGGTTAATAGTTCGTCTCGCTGTTTTGTTAAGAGCGACTTATCCAATCCATCTGCGAGGCCCTGCCAATAGTTACTATGGGCTTGTTGTTTTAATAGCTCGAAGCGCATCCTAACCTCATGAATTCGATCGTAAATTGTTTCCAGTTTGGTCGCTTTGTCTACCACATACTCAGGAGTGACAATTTTGCCACAGTCATGTAACCATGCTGCAATATGTAGCTCTTCCCACTGCTCATCGTTTAAATCAAACTCTTTAAATTCTCCCTCTTTTTTATCGCAGGCAGCTTGGCTGAGCATTTTAGTTAACTCAGGCACGCGTGCACAGTGTCCTCCTGTATAAGGGGATTTGCTGTCTATCGCGCCGGCAATTAATTGGATGAAACTTTCTAATAGATTTTTTTGCTCTGCGAGTAATATTTGCCCTTCAATTGCTAGTGCCGAGAAACTGGCGATTGCTTGGATAAAGTTTTGTTTGCCATGCAAGTTCAATTCTTCGTGATCATTTATTACAGCTAAAACACCGATCCATTGTCCCGCTCTATTTGATAACGGCAGTAAACGCCAAGTTAGTGATTCATTTTGTTGTAGTGTTTGCTTTATAAGCGCATTAAACTGCGTGGGCAAAGCGGTGCCTGTACCATTTTTATTCTGCTCAATATTTAGCTGTAAAAGCTCATCCTCATTGAATGATAGTACTTTTAATTGCTGACTGAGTTTTTCGTTTTGCAATGCGCTCAGTTCATTGAATTGTGTAAACGCAACATTTAGTTGTTTTGATTTATCGGTTAAAAGAATGATTGAACCGAGTGAGTCGCTTAATGTATTTGTTTCTAAAGTTATTTTTTTTAATAATTCTTGAAAGCTTTGCTTCCCCACCAGAGAGGAAGATAAGTCTTGAAAGTGACTAATTGTCTCTTTCATGCCGCTGGTTACTTCAATCAATTCATTTATCTCTTTAATGAAAGTACGGGTATTAACCGGCCTGGAAAAATCAAAGTTTTTAATAGACCGTAACTCACTGGTTAGTTGACGCATTGGAGAGGTTAATGATTTAGAAAAATACCAAGCAATAGGCAAAGTAAATAAAATAATAAACAGCGTGATTAAAATTGTTTCATTACGTAAAACATATGCTTCAAGTAGTAATTCCTTGGCCGGTACTAGTTGGACTAAATGTATCCCTTGATCGGCTCTTAGGTTAGATATTTTTCCTAACCATTGCTGATTGCCATAGCTAAATTGAATGTTACCTTTCTGATTTATATAGTTATTAAAAACATACTCTAAAATGGGGGGGGCAATATCTGAAATGGATTTTAAATGACTAAGTTTTCCCTCCTTTGATAGTAGGACTTGCAGATCTTGATAGGCTAGAAGTTGTCCTTGCTTGTTAACAATCATTCGCTCAGAGTGTGGATATGACTTGAAACTTTCTAATAATCGCGATAGATCTGTTAGCACGTAATCTGCACCAATAACGACATTATGCTTGGCATCGAATATTGCCTTAGTAACACCTAATTCCTGGCTGGAATAGAATATATAGGCATTGGTTGAAATAACCTGTGCAGACTTTTTAGCTTTTATGTACCAGGGGCGGGACTTGCTATCTAGCTGATAATTTGGATCTTCTATTTTTAATGTTAGTTGCAGATCTTGATTATAAAACCGGTGGCTGGCTTTACCGCTACTGTACAGTGTCAGCATATAACGGCTTTGTTGCGGGGCATCAAACTGTTTAACATATTGATCAGATGTTATCTTGCGAAATAGAAAAAAATCATTATTTGGATAAGCGATAAACAGGGCATTTAAATAATTTGTTCCATCTAACATCTCTTTTAATGTCGGAACTGTTAAGAGTTTTTGCGTGATCTCACTTGTTTCAGTTAATCGGGAGGATGCTAAAATTTTCAGCATAGTTGTGATCTGCAGACCTTCCGTTAATAGCTTTTTTTCGACTTGCTGACTCGACTCGGTAAAAATTCGCTGACCGGAATTTAAGATAGATTTGCTTAATTGGTTATAGCTATACCAGCCTATTAATAAACCACAAAGCAAAATTAGCACTGAAAAAAGAGTTGTAATATGAAGGTGAAATGAAAAACGTTTTTTTGTTTGCTGCTCAGGCATATCTAAAATCCTTAGCGAATAAATGCGTTGTTGGATTTATAATTCAAGACCATTTTGGATAAGTAGGCAAGTTAATGGCAAAAAGATATGAATATAAAGAACGTTTATGAGATCTTTCATCTCTTTCATCTCTTTTATACGCAAGAGCTTTAGATATAGGTATAAAAAAACCGCAATTAAGCGGTTTTTATTTCTTATAAGGTTAAACGTTAGCTTAACGTGTACCAAATACAACAATGGTTTTGCCATGAGCCGAGATTAAACCTTGCTCTTCCAGCATTTTAAGAATACGACCAACCGTTTCGCGTGAACAGCCTACAATTTGACCAATCTCTTGACGAGTGATTTTGATCTGCATGCCATCTGGGTGTGTCATTGCATCAGGTTGTTTTGCAAGATCAAGCAGAGTATTTGCGATACGACCTGTTACATCTAAGAATGCTAGGTTACCTACTTTCTGGCTGGTGATTTGTAAACGGTTCGCCATCTGGCGTGATAAACGCATTAAAATTTCATTACAAAGCATGCTTTTAGCTGGGTATTTATGTGTGTGACAGTGTGATAAAAACCACTCTAACGTAGGATCGGCTTGAGGTTTGGTAATGATCATAAATTTCCCTTAATTGGTATTGAATAGCTAATTGGCTATCTCTTGTTGTTCTTTGTCCAACATGAGTTTTAATGATAGTAATAAGTGTGATTGTATCTCTTTTTACGTGTCGTCGATAACATTTATCCCCCTATGTTATTAAAGAAACTAGATCTTTGTCAAAAAATACAAATGTTTTATAAAACAACTGATTGTTTTAATATAAAAGGGTTATATAGAGTTTAATATTATGTTTGATTATTGTTCGTTTATTAATTGCATCTGTTGATCAAGTTGGTTTTTATGAATTAGAGTGACACTTTCAGAAAGCTCAGAATATAAGATAACAACAGTGCCTTGTTTTAACTGTTGTAATACATGTTCGGTTTTTTGCGGTAAAGAAACTTCCTGCTCCCCGTAGTCAGTCCCCTCGCGCAGTATAAAGTACTCGATTAAGTTATGTAATGTATCTAGATCTAGATCCTGATATGGTATAAGCATGTATATCCTAAAAAGTGGCTGCTAATGTGCTGCTAACGGTACATTCTATAAAGGTGAAGTATGAGCTTATTGGAAGATTTATTAAAGAAGAATGAACAGTGGGCTGCAAAAATAAATCAGGAAGATCCTACCTTTTTTTCACAACTGGCGGATCAGCAATCACCCGATTATTTATGGATTGGTTGTTCAGATAGCCGTGTTCCAGCAATTCAATTATTGGGGATGATGCCTGGTGATATTTTTGTGCATCGTAATATTGCCAATTTGGTTGTCCATACCGATTTAAGCTGTATGTCTGTTATTCAATACGCAGTTGATGTATTAAAAGTAAAACATATTATTGTAACGGGCCACTATGATTGTGGAGGCATAAAAGCGGCGATGCAAAAGCAGTCCTTTGATCTGATTGATGGCTGGCTGCGTAATATTAAAGATATCTATGTTAAATACAGTGATACTTTTTCTGATGAGATGACAGATAAGCAGCGTTTAGATTATTTAACTGAGCTTAACGTGGTTGAGCAGGCAAAAAATGTCTGTCATACCACCTGCGTGCAGGAAGCTTGGGCGAAAGGACAGGAGCTGACGGTTCATGGACTTGTATATTCTGTGGAAGATGGGCGTTTAAAAGATCTTAATATGAACTTTGATAACCTAGATAAGATAAACGACTTATACCATATTCGTTGATCTCTCATTGTGTTCATTTTTTTATGCACGGTGATGCATAACTGTCTACAATGACCCATCGTTTACACGGAATGAAAGGAATTGTTATGAAAAAGTTATTACTCGCATCGTTAATATTGACGTTACCAACTATGGTCTCAGCTGCCGATATCGAAGCCGGTAAAGCTAAATCAGTGGTATGTGCGGCTTGTCATGGAGCAGGCGGTGTTTCTGCTGTGCCTATTTACCCTAACTTAAAAGGCCAGCAGGAAGCTTACCTTATTTCTTCATTGAAAGCCTACAAATCTGGGCAGCGCCAGGGCGGCATGTCTGCAATTATGCAGCCGCAGGCAACTATGCTGTCCGATACGGATATGGCTAATATCGCCGCTTATTATTCTTCTCTAAAATGATAATAGATTAAATGTGCAGTACATTTATGAGCGGATATCTCTAATAAAAAACCACTATCACTGATAGTGGTTTTTTTGAGTTCGATAATCTTATTTTCTGTTTTTTCCGTTGCTGCAGATACAAAACGGTCTCAATTAAGAGACCGTTTTTCTTTTTAATCAATAGTGATTATAGGTCGTCACTGTGTTCAGCTAGGAAATTAGCCACACCTTCTGGTGTTGCTTCCATCGCCGCTTTATCTTTTGCCCATTGTGCAGGACAAACTTCACCGTGCTCTTCGTGGAATTGAAGTGCATCAACCATACGCAACATTTCATCGATATTACGACCGAGTGGAAGATCGTTTACTACCTGATGACGTACTAGACCGTTTTTGTCGATTAAGAATGAACCGCGTAATGCAACACCCGCTTCTTCCAGTTCAACATCGTATGCTTTGCAAATTTCATGTTTAACATCTGCAACCAGTGGATACTGAACTGCGCCGATACCACCATCGTTAATAGCGGTGTTACGCCATGCGTTATGCGTGAATTGAGAGTCTATTGAAATACCAATTACTTCCACACCACGCGCCTGGAACTCACCAAAACGTTTGTCGAATGCAATTAACTCAGAAGGACATACAAAAGTGAAATCAAGAGGATAGAAAAAGACAACTACTTCTTTACCTTGAGTAAATTCTTTAAGGTTAAAGCTATCTACGATTTCGCCGTTACCTAGTACTGCTGCTGCTGTAAAATCAGGAGCTTGCTTGCCTACTAATACCATGAGATTTTCCTCTTAATGAATTATAAGTTAATAATATTTTGCTTGCTGCTTACTTCTATAGCATGCGTGAAAGTATAGGTAGAATCGAATTGTTTATACCAATCAGACTGATAGTTTTTTTCTATTGAAATGACGTTTTTTATAGGGGTGACGCGATGAGTTTTCAGCAGAGATTATTGAGCTTAAAGATTACGCCCTGTTTTGGAAAATCTTCTTTATGTTTTTGGTAACAGGCAATAACTACTCCTTATTGCCCGTTAGTATCTTAACTTAAGGATTGCGACCCTGTTTTGAAAGGTCTGCTTTAAGTTATTTATTAAAGGCAATAATTACTCCTTATTGCCCGTTAGTATCTTAACTTAAGGATTGCGACCATATTTTGAAAAGTCAGGTTTACGTTTTTCATTAAATGCATTACGGCCTTCCTGGCCCTCTTCACTCATGTAAAACAGCATAGTGGCATTGCCTGCTAACTCCTGCAAACCGGCTTGCCCGTCGCAATCGGCATTAAGCGCTGCTTTTAAACAACGTAATGCCATCGGGCTGTTTTGCAGTATTTCACGACACCATTTGACAGTCTCTTTTTCTAAATCGGCAAGGGGAACAACGGTATTTACAAGCCCCATATCAACAGCTTCTTGTGCATCATACATGCGGCATAAAAACCATATTTCACGCGCTTTTTTCTGACCGACGATACGAGCCATATAGCTTGCACCCCAGCCACCATCAAATGAACCCACTTTAGGACCTGTTTGACCAAATTGGGCATTGTCAGCTGCGATTGTTAAATCACACATCATATGTAAAACATGACCGCCACCAACTGCGTAACCGGCAACCATTGCAATAATTGGTTTTGGGCAGGTGCGGATTTGTCGTTGAAAATCTAAAACATTAAGGTGATGTCCGCCAACTTCATCTTTGTAACCAGAATCACCACGCACACTTTGATCGCCACCGGAGCAAAAGGCTAACTCCCCCTGACCGGTTAAAATAATTACGCCAATTTTATCATCATAACGCGCATCATTAAGTGCCTGCATCATCTCATTAACTGTTTGCGGACGAAATGCGTTACGCACTTGCGGGCGGTTAATGGTGATTTTGGCAATACCGTCGGCTTTGTTATAAATAATATCAGTGAAGTTTAGTTCACTATTTTCCCAAGTTATAGGCGAATAAAAATCTAAATCAGGCATTTTTCTCTCTTATTTCTTATTAATGAAAAATTATTTGGCAATATGTTGTCTTATAAACTGTGCGTATTGTAGTGGGTTCTGTTGATGGATATTATGACCTACACCATTAAACTCAGTTACCTTAATATTTGTTTGTGTGGATAATTTATCCGCTAAGTTTTTAAATTTTTTATCCTTTTCCCCAAAACAGTAATAAATAGGTAATGGATTGTTTTGCAAACTGTTGCTTTGTAAAAAAGGTAAAGCATCTGTTTGCTTAGTAAGGCTTGTTGCCAATAACATATTGGCTAAGCACACCCCATAATTGTGGCTTCGTTTATTAATCACAACATCTTTTTCTTGGCAGGAAAGATCGCTAAAAACATCTTGTTCATACCATTCATATAAGCTTTCAACAACACTTTGTGTAGCAAAACGTTTTGCCCAATTAAGATCATGTTTGTAGCGTTGATCTTTATCTGCTTGGTTACTTAAGCCTGTATGGCAAGATTCTAAAACGAGGCCTTTTAAATCGCTATCGTTTTGTGTACGAGCATAATCAAGGGCTATGCGTCCACCGAGGGAATAACCAATAAAAGTATATTGCTTAATTTGCAAATCATCTAAGGCACTTCTAATCAAACGGTGGCAGTATTCAAATCCGCCTTGTAAAGGTGGGGAGGTCGGGACTGAATGTCCATGACCAGGTAAATCTAAACTGATGCAATAATAGTTTTCTTTAAGATAGCTGATGGTTTCAGTCCAATCATTAAAATTGCCTAAAAACCCATGTAAAAAAACCAGAGTAGGATTTTCAGCTTTACCTTGTACCTGACTAAAAAGTGGCATCTTTTATCAGCTCTTTGAGTTGTTCAAGTTGAATACTAGTTTGGTCGTTTTTTACACTAATCTCAATTAATGAAACCCTATTTTTTAACGCTGTTTGATAATTTCCTTTAAACTCATCAAGTTGCCTCGGGTTATAATAATCAATAGAAAATTGTCTGCAGCTATCAGAAAACGTTAATCCATGTGGAAGTTGGTAAAATTCCTGTTTTTGCTGTGCCGGCACTGGTAATAAATTAAAGATCGCACCACCATCATTATTAATCACAATAATAATAAAAGGGTGGTTAAGCTGTTTTAATAAAGCCAATGAGTTTAAATCATAAAGAAAAGAGGTATCACCTATTAATAGGGTGGTGACCTGCTGTGCATTTTTGGCAACTCCCACAGCTGTTGCCAGTAAACCATCAATGCCACTTGCGCCACGGTTACTAAAAACAAGCGACTGATTGTTTTTCATAAACATATCGCTTATTCGAATTGGCATACTATTACCAATAAATAGCGGGTTATCAGCAGGAAGTAACTTATCTAAAGCATCAACAATATTGATTTCACAAAACCTATTGTTTGCTAAAAATGGTGTTATGATTTGTTGTGAAATTTGCTGATTATATTGTGTAAGTTTTACTAACCAGTTTTGCTCAATTGTTGGCAATGGGTTTGATTGTGACTTGATCCATTCACAGGCGTTACTGGCAAAACGTTTGTTTAGCTGGTGGTTGGGATCAATGCATTGATTGCCATTTTGAATTAACCAATATTCACCATTAAACTGCGCGACAAATTGCTCTAAGCGTTTAGAGATAAGTTTATCGCCAAATTGTATAATAATATCCGCTTGCGCCAGCTGTGCTTGAAACTCTTTATTTACCAGCAAGAGATCATAATAGAAGAGGTTGTTACCTTGTGCCGTTATTGATGACTGAATATCTGCAAGTAGCGGGTAGTGATTGTTGTTAGCAAATTCAGCAATCGCTTCTGCATGATTTTTATCTTGTAAGCGACCGGCAATGATTAATACTTTTTTACCCGCAAGCTGTGTTTGTGAACTGTTTTTATAACTACTTTCTTGCATAATATAGCTAGTGAAAGGCTCGTTTGCAGTTAACCACTGTTTTACTGGTGATAAATATTCCTGGTAGTTAATGCTGTTTTTTTGCGGATATAAAGGCTCAGGAAAAGCGATATTAAAATGGATCGGCGCAGGGCTGTTTTTCTGCGTAACCAGACCTTGGTTAATGGTCGTTAATAGATAGTTAGGTTTTATCTGCAAAGATGGACTTGGGATTTGCCTGAAAAAAACCGGATAATCAGCAAAAATAGCATGTTGGTCAATCGCCTGGTTGGCACCACAATTAATTAACTCTGGAGGCCTGTCGGCTGATAATATAATCAGTGGAATATTACTCTGTTTGGCTTCAATAACTGCAGGGTAAAGGTTTGCTACCGCACTGCCTGAGGTGGTGATAATTACCACAGGTTTATTACTTGATAAACTAATGCCGAGAGCAAAAAAACCGAGTCCTCGTTCATCAAAGTGAATATGCGTGTTTACCTCTTTATGGCTGGCGGCAGCTAATGTTAAAGGAGTGGAACGTGAACCAGGTGCGATACAAAAGTCATGAATATTATTACGCACTAACTCTTCGACAAAAAGGGAAGCCCATAACAGATTAATGTTAGGGGCGGTTTGAGTAAACGGTGAACTGCTTGTTGATGCTTCTCTCATCTTTATTTACTCTCTTTTAGTCCGATAAAATATCTAAAATAGTATGAATTTTATTATCTAGCTCCTGCCACTCTTGTGCGGCAATCGAGCCGGTGACAATACCTGCACCGGCAAACAGTTTGATTTTATTGTCTGCAATTAAGGCACTGCGAATGGCTACACTAAAGTCACTTTTGTCGGCACGCAAATAACCGACGGCACCTGCATACCAGCCACGTAGATAAGGTTCTTTGTCATTAATAAACTGCAGAGCAGGGTGCTTAGGGCAACCGCCTACTGCCGGGGTCGGGTGAAGTTTATGCAGCAGACTGGCATCAGTTGTCTGTGCATTTAAGGTTGCGTTAATCGGTACGCATAGGTGCTGTACATTTTGCAGCTGCATGACCTGTGCATTTTCACAAGAGACTTGTGCTTTTAACTGCATTAAATTAGAGATTATAAACTCTTGCACCAGATAATTTTCTCTATCAATTTTTTTATCCGTTAACAGGCTTTGTAATAAAAACTCATCTTCGCGCTCATTGCGGCCGCGGTTAATTGTGCCAGCTAACGCTTCAGTTTTAAGTTTCTGTTTTTCCCGACTGAAAAGACGCTCTGGTGAGCAACTGATAAAGGCATGTTTTTCTGAAAACTGTAAACTAAAATGAAAACTATTTGGATTCGCTTGTTGCCATTGAGCGAGCAGATCTAAGTGGTTAACCTTGTTCTGGCAAATTAGCTCAGTTTCACGGGATAAAACAACTTTTGGTAATAACGCTTTATATTCTATTGCCAGTTCCACTAAATCTGCCCACTGTTGCTGATTGGGTAAATCACAGCGGGAAAGAATGTTATTATTAACAGCGGTTAACGCTTGTGGTTTCTGTAATCTATTGACTAAAAGTAAGGTCTCTTGAATCGAGTGCAAGCCATTAAAATGGCAGGTTAGCGTGAGCTTTTGCTTGCTCTGCTTAAATTCCAATGCGGGGCGAATAAAACGCGTCGCGGGAAAATCAGGCCACTGCGCTCCTTGCTGTTGAAAAGCTAATCCGCCAAAATAGCAGGCTTGCTCAGTCGGCTGCGGGATAATATTGCTTTCTTCGATCAGTCCTAAGCAGGCAATGGTTTGTTGTTGTTCTTTATCTTGCCAGTAAATAGCCGGGTAAATAGGAGTGCCGGCAAGAGATTGGCCTTTTAATAAAGCAAGCAGATTAAACTTCGCAACAGGAATAACTAGATTAAAGCTTGGTTTATCACCCTGTTGTTTTGCAAATTGTTGTAATTGCTCGTTAATAAAATTAATCATCGATTTGAAATTTTGCTCTGCTGCAGGCATAGAGTGGTTATATATTTATAGATTCAGGTTTGCTAATGTAGCGCGATTAACACCTTATTCCTAGTTGGAATAGCGCATAATTAAGCATAGTTAGGAAAATTTTGATGAATAAGCTTTCAGTTTGGATAAGCGCATTACGTTTACGTACATTACCCCTTGCTGCCGCTTCGATTATTTTAGCGGCAGGTCTCGCTATACAGGAACAAATTTTTGATCTTGTTATTTTTAGCTTAGCGCTTCTCACCGCCTTGTTATTACAAATATTATCTAACCTTGCTAATGATTATGGAGATGCTGTTTCTGGAGCCGATAACGAAACGCGTGTCGGGCCGAAACGTTCAATGCAGACAGGCTTGATTAGTCAATCCGCTATGAAAATGGCAATAACTTTAACTACTGTTTTATGCTTTATCTCTGGCTTGAGTTTGCTGGTGGTTGCTTTGGGTGATGATCTGCACAGCTGGTTACTGTTTTTGTTATTTGGTTTGCTGGCGATTGTTGCTGCCATTACTTATACCATGGGTAAATTACCTTATGGTTACCGTGCAATGGGGGATCTCGCTGTATTTATCTTCTTTGGCTTATTGGGGGTGATCGGTAGTTATTATCTCTACGCTCAGACCTTTAACTGGTGGTTATTGTTGCCGGCATGCAGTGTCGGAATGCTATCTGTTGCAGTTTTAAATATTAATAATATCCGCGATATGTACAGTGATAAAGCTGCGAATAAAACTACGCTGGTGGTTTTATGGGGTCGTAAATCTGCTTTTATATATCATCTGTTTCTTGTTTTAATGGCTCCATTATTAGCAAGCCTGTATTTATTCAAGCTTGAAAATATTCACAACTGGCAATTTATTTTCTTACTCACTTTAACTCCGTTGCTTAAAAGTTGCTTCTCTTTGTATGCAGCGATCAGCAAAGATCTTCGTGATGGAGAAGCTTTTAATAGAGAATTAAAAAATACAGCCTTATCTACTTTTGTTTTTTCTGTTTTGTTTGCATTGCTATTAATTCCTATCAATTAATAAGACTTTTTTTTGCGAAAATTGACCATTATAAAATGGGCTATTTCCTATTTTGCGTTATTTCGGGCTTTTTTTTTTAAATTAACCAAAATAATGGCGAAAAAAACAACATATTTTCTATTTTTTCTAAATTCTGTGTTCTGTTTAACGGTAAAAATTGTATAATGCGCGGGAATATTGATTTCAATTTTTTACATACAGAGTATAAAAAATGACAGATTTAAGTAAATACAGAAATATTGGTATTTTCGCGCACGTTGATGCGGGTAAAACTACCACAACCGAGCGTATCCTAAAACTTACTGGTCAGATCCACAAAACTGGCGAAGTACATGATGGCGAATCTACAACTGACTTCATGGAACAGGAAGCTGAGCGCGGTATTACTATCCAGTCTGCTGCTGTAACTTGTTTCTGGGACGATCACCGTTTTAACGTTATCGATACTCCTGGACACGTTGACTTCACTGTTGAAGTATACCGTTCTCTTAAAGTACTTGATGGTGGTATCGGTGTATTCTGTGGTTCTGGTGGTGTTGAACCTCAGTCAGAAACTAACTGGCGCTACGCGAATGACTCAAGAGTTGCACGTATTATCTTCGTAAACAAATTAGACCGTATGGGTGCTGATTTTTACCGCGTAGTTAAGCAAACTCAAGACGTTCTTGGTGCAAACCCACTAGTGATGGTTCTTCCTATCGGTATCGAAGATGATTTCGTTGGTGTTGTTGATCTTCTAACTCGTAAAGCATTTGTTTGGGATGACTCTGGTCTTCCTGAAAACTACAAAATCGAAGATATCCCAGCGGATATGGTTGATAAAGTAGAAGAATACCGTGAAATGTTGCTTGAAGAAGCACTAGGTCAAGATGATGATCTACTAGAAGCATACCTTGAAGGCGAAGAGCCATCTCTTGAAGAGATCAAGCGTTGTATCCGTAAAGGTACGCGTACAATGGACTTCTTCCCAACTTACTGTGGTTCTGCTTTCAAAAACAAGGGTGTTCAAAACATTCTTGACGCTGTTGTTGATTACCTACCTTGTCCTACAGATGTTGATCCACAACCTCTTACAGACGAAGAAGGCGAGCCAAATGGTGAATTTGCACTAGTTTCTGCTGATGAAACTTTCAAAGCACTAGCATTCAAAATCACCGATGACCGTTTTGGTTCGCTTACTTTCGTACGTATCTACTCAGGTACTCTTAAGAAAGGCGATACGATCATGAACGCTGCGACAGGTAAAACTGAGCGTGTTGGCCGTATGTGTGAAATGCAGGCAGATGATCGTAACGAACTTACTTCAGCACAAGCGGGTGATATCATCGCTATCGTTGGTATGAAGACTAACGTTCAAACTGGTCACACATTATGTGATCCAAAAGATCCAATCATCCTAGAAGCGATGGTATTCCCTAACCCAGTAATCTCTATCTCAGTTACACCTAAAGATAAAGGTTCAACTGAGAAAATGGGTATTGCTATCGGTAAAATGGTTGCTGAAGATCCAACATTTAAAGTTGAAACTGACATCGACTCAGGTGAAACAATCCTGTCTGGTATGGGTGAGCTTCACTTAGATATCAAAGTAGATATCCTTAAACGTACTTACGGTGTTGACTTAATAGTAGGTGAACCTCAAGTTGCTTACCGTGAAACAATCACTCAAGAAGTTGAAGATTCTTACACGCATAAGAAACAGTCTGGTGGTTCTGGTCAATTCGGTAAAATCGATTACCGTATTAAGCCTGGCGAACCTGGTACTGGCTTTACTTTCAACTCAATCGTTGTTGGTGGTAATGTACCTAAAGAATTCTTCCCGGCTATCGAGAAAGGCTTCAAGAGCATGATGGATACTGGTGTTCTAGCTGGTTTCCCTGTACTTGACGTTGAAATCGAACTTTACGATGGTGGTTTCCACGCCGTGGATTCATCTGCAGTAGCGTTTGAATTAGCAGCTCGTGGTGCATTCCGTCAGTCTATCCCTAAAGCGGGTGCACAACTTCTTGAGCCAATCATGGCTGTAGACGTGTTTACTCCTGATGATCACGTTGGTGATGTTATCGGTGACCTTAGCCGTCGTCGTGGTATGATCGCTGGTCAAGAAGCAGGCGCATCTGGTGTACGTATTAAAGCAGACGTTCCACTTTCAGAAATGTTTGGTTACATCGGTTCTTTACGTACAATGACTTCAGGCCGTGGTCAGTTCTCTATGGAGTTCAAAAACTACATGCCTTGTCCAGGCAGCGTTTCAGATGCTGTTATCGAGAAAGTTAAAGCTGACAAAGCAGCTGCTAAGAAATAATTTCTTTTAAATAAGAAACTATTTTAAAGTTGTTAAACCCTGATGATGAAAGTTATCAGGGTTTTTTTATGTCTTAATTTTATGGAATATTTGGGCGTTTAAATTTAGCTCTCAACAAACAATAACTTCAGGTCGAGGTCAGTTCTCTATGGAGTTCAAAAACGACATGCCTTGTCACTATGCCTCAAAGAACGAGCGTTGCAGAAGCTCTGTTATTGAAAAATAGGCGAGAAAGTGAAAGCTGAAAAAGCTGCTGCTAAGAAATAATATTTCTTAATTAGCTTCTACTTAGGTAGAAATTAACTTTAAGCCCCTGTTATGCAAATAACAGGGGCTTTTTTGTTTTGCTCAATCAAAACTGTAAAGCCATGCTCTGCAGACAGCCCTTATTGGGCTGTATTATCAACCAAAAAAGTAATCTGTATTGTGTTGTTAGACATTTTTATTTTTTCCAAATCCTTTTTTCATAAAGCGCCCACTACTTTTTACCATCAGTTTGCCATCGACATATAACTCACCCTGCACTTTATAAAGTGGAGGGTGAGAGGAAATTATCTTACCTGTAATTAAAATATCATTGTTTATCGGTACTTCATGCAGATAACGAATATTCATATCCGCAGTGACAGCTTCAATATTTTGCTTAAAGAGAGCCTGACACATGCCGCTATCAAGTAGAGCTGATAAAAATCCACCATGTAAAATTCCTTGATAACCTTGCTGATGGATTGTGCCTTTGACTCGCGCCCACACTTGGTGATTGCAACTGCTGTAAAAGTTCAGCTTTAAGCCTAATAGGGCTTGTGTGCCACATAACATGCAACGCTGATGGCTCTGTTGTTTGTCCAGTAAGAGCAAAGAAGAAAATTGAATGTCGGGCTGAACCTCTTGTAATAACTGCATCAATATTTGCTTTTCCGGTTCGTTATTAGCACTCATTGTTTTAGCCCCTTGCGTAA
Source organism: Psychromonas sp. (assembly GCA_013619145.1). Classification (GTDB taxonomy): domain Bacteria; phylum Pseudomonadota; class Gammaproteobacteria; order Enterobacterales; family Psychromonadaceae; genus Psychromonas. The sequence continues at coordinate 20,242 of JABXKR010000320.1, forward strand.
CTTTAAAAAAATAGTAATTGGCATATGCCAATTACTTGAGTAGGATAGCATGAGCAAACATAATTGAGAACTTAAAATGAGACCAAAAATAAAGCGCCATATTTGCGCAGATAGTTGCGCTAAATTTAGTCTATTTAAACCAAACGGAGTGCCCGCATCTGAGCTTGTTAAAATTAAAATAGAAGCGGATGAGTTTGAAGCCATTCGCCTAGTCGATATTGATGGATTATCTCAACAAGATGCCGCGCAAAAAATGCAGGTTTCACGACAAACGTTTGCCAACATATTAAAAAAATCACGTCTTAAAATAAGCACTGCGTTGATTAATGGAAACGCATTAGTCTTACCGGAAAAATTAGTTTCATCTGTAGATTAAGGAAAAAACACTATGATTTATGCAATTGCAACAACAGAGAAGCAACTCGCTCACCACTTTTCCAAGGCCGAACAGTTTACTTTTTATAATGAGCAGCAGGAAGTGATTGCTGTGTATAAAAATCCAGCGTTAGCTGTATCAGGTTGTGCAGGAAAAAGGTTATTAATCGAACTGCTGCATAAAAGAGAGTGTGATGTGGTGATTGTCAGAAAAATTGGTGAAAAGACACTTACTAAGTTATTAACTGCCGGCTTTAAAGTTGAACAGGGTAATACACGTAATAGCACTAATGAGTTATTAGAAAATGCGGCTTTACAAAAAAATTCACTGACCAAGCCGGAGCAAGGTGTGAAGAAAAAAACTAGCTGTTGTGGACACCATTAAGAGGAAAAAACAGTGGAATTTATTATTGCCTTTTTAATTTTTTTACTGGTTATTGTCGCTATGGCGGTGGGTGTTGTTTTTGGTCAGAAAGGTATTCAGGGAAGTTGCGGTGGCCTTGCGAGTGTCGGCATCGAGAAAAGCTGTGACTGTGAAACGGTATGTGATGAGCTGCAGATATTGTACCAAATTCAAGAACCGAAAGAGTGAGACTGCTTTATATGATTTAATATATACCCATTCTACTTCAAGATGCTGACCTCTCGACCTGCTGATTTTGCATATTAAGGTAGATTGGGTATATAACATTCAGTTATTCTATTTAACTTCCCTTGTTTTTCTTCTATACTGCCTGCATCTTGTCGGAGCGCCTTCGGGCTGAGACCACTTAATTTAGAAACTTATTTCTAAGTATCAAAGTGGAATCCGTGGAACCTGATTGGGGTAATACCTGCGAAGGGAACAAGGTGAAGGCGCTTTTTATTCTAAGCTCTCGTAATACGCATAAACCTGCATGTTAAGTGAGTTTGATTATATGGCGATCTTTATACTTTCCACTGCATTTTCGACAAGCACTCTTAAAAACTCTTAAATAATTAAGGTAAAGAATGCTATGTCTAATCAAGTAAATTCAAATTTAAAAACAACCAGCCGTAAAGGTTTATCACGTAAAGAATCTCGCCAAGCGGCGCAAGATTATATTCAAAACTTAAATAATGAATCTTATCCAAATTCGGAAAAGATTTTTATCAATGGTGAAATTCATCCGATTAAAGTGGCGATGCGTCAGATTCATCAAGACGATACCTTTGTCGGCGGCAGTGAAGAAAACCCAATCTTTGAAAAAAATGAGCCAATTCCAGTTTATGATGCCTCTGGTCCATATACTGATCCAAACAGTGAAATTGATGTTCATGCCGGTTTGCCTAAATTGCGAGAAGCTTGGATCACTGCCCGTGATGATGTTGAAACATTAGAAAATGTAAGCTCTGATTTTGCTAAAGTACGTTTGGCAGATGACACATTAGATGAGCTGCGTTTTGCAGATTTACCCAAACCGCTTCGCGCTAAAAAAGGTAAATGTGTCAGTCAGATGCACTATGCCCGCCAAGGCATTATTACACCAGAGATGGAATACGTTGCCATTCGTGAAAATATGGGCCGTGACCGCGTAAAATGTGAGGCGTTACATTTCCAGCATGCCGGTCATAGTTTTGGTGCAAATCTACAAGAAAAAATCACTCCTGAATTTGTGCGTAAAGAGGTTGCTGAAGGGCGCGCGATTATCCCTGCAAATATTAACCACCCGGAACTTGAGCCGATGATTATCGGCCGTAACTTCTTGGTGAAAGTAAATTCTAATATCGGCAACTCATCGGTTAGCTCTTCAATTGAAGAGGAAGTTGAAAAGCTAGTTTGGTCAACGCTGTGGGGTGGCGATACGGTAATGGACCTGTCAACTGGTCGTAATATTCATGAAACTCGTGAATGGATTATGCGCAACTCTCCTGTGCCAATCGGCACCGTGCCTATTTATCAGGCGCTTGAAAAAGTAAACGGCGTAGCTGAAAACCTAACGTGGGAAGTATTCCGTGATACGTTAATTGAACAAGCTGAGCAGGGGGTGGATTACTTCACTATTCATGCGGGGCTATTACTGCGTTTTGTACCAATGACGGCAAAACGAGTAACAGGTATTGTGTCCCGCGGCGGTTCGATTATGGCTAAATGGTGTTTATCACATCATAAAGAAAACTTTGCTTATCAGTACTTCCGCGAAATCTGTGAAATCTGTCAGCAGTATGATGTCGCGCTTTCATTAGGTGACGGTTTGCGTCCAGGCTCAATTGCTGATGCAAATGATCTGGCTCAATATTCTGAGCTGGAAATTTTAGGGCAGTTAACTAAAGTTGCCTGGGAGTATGATGTGCAGGTTATCATTGAAGGTCCCGGCCATGTGCCGATGCAGATGATTAAAGAGAATATGGATAAACAGCTGGAAGACTGTTTTGAAGCGCCTTTCTACACATTAGGCCCGCTGACCACAGATATCGCACCAGGTTATGATCATATTACTTCCGGTATCGGCGCTGCTCAAATCGGCTGGTACGGTTGTGCGATGTTATGTTATGTCACACCAAAAGAGCATTTAGGTCTGCCCAATAAAGATGATGTAAAAGTGGGGCTGGTAACTTATAAATTAGCCGCCCATGCTGCCGATTTAGCCAAAGGTCATCCGGGAGCACAAATCCGTGATAATGCATTATCAAAAGCGCGCTTTGAATTCCGCTGGCAGGATCAGTTTAACTTAGGCTTAGATCCGGTTACTGCCCGAGAATATCATGATGAAACCCTGCCGCAAGAGTCGGGCAAAGTCGCGCATTTCTGCTCAATGTGCGGGCCTAAGTTCTGTTCAATGAAAATCACTCAAGATGTTCGTGAGTTTGCCAATAAGTTAGAAAAAGGCGAAATCTCAGTTAAATTACTTGATGAAACTATCACTATGTCAGCAGATAAAGGCATGGCGGAAAAAGCTAAAGAGTTTAATGAGTCTGGTGCAGAGATATATCAGCCGCCAGTCTTACAAGCTGATAAAGCTTAATTAATGCCATTCTAGTTTGTTGTTTAAGCCAGTTTCGGTGTTGAAAGTGCTCATTGATAGCTATCAACTGTGCGCTTTCTGCTTGTATTTTGGCTAAACAGCTTGCTATTCAGTCGTTAAGGATTCAACGTAATTCAAAAATGATTATTTCTTTCTTTAATAAAGTAGGTTGCGAATGAGTAATATTGTTTGGACAATTGCCGGTTCAGATTGTAGCGCTGGTGCGGGGATCCAGGCGGATCTTCATACAATTAAAGCATTAGGCGCGGATGGCTGCAGTGTTATTAGTGCAGTTACCGCGCAAAACTCCTTAACAGTGAGTTTAGTGGAAAGTGTTTCTGAGCAGATGTTTCGCGAACAGCTTGAGCGTTTAGCGAGCGATATGCCTGCTAAGGTTATAAAAATTGGTCTGCTTGCAAGTATTAAACATGTGCAGATTGTTGCTGAAAAATTAGCGGAATTTAAGCAATCATGGCTTGTGGCTCCGTATGTTATTTACGATCCTGTTGCCGTTGCATCGACTGGCGATAATATGGCCGAAGAGGGTATTGTTGAAGTCATTAAAACAGACTTGCTGCCTTATATTGATTTGTTAACACCCAATGCGAATGAAGTGCTTGCGTTATCCGGCCATGTCTTAATTAGTGGCGAATCATTAAAGCCGGCAGCTGAAAAGTTAATCTCTATGGGCTGTAAAAGCGTGTTGATTAAAGGCGGTCATTTTCAGTTGGTGGATCAAATCGCGCTTGATTATTGGACCGATGGCAGACGCGAAATTGCGTTAAGCAGTGAGCGGTTAAGCAATGTACATAGTCATGGCAGCGGCTGCACATTAGCCAGTGCGATTGCAGCCACTATAGCATTAGATTATTTTATTGAAGATGCATTAGTGATTGCTAAAGCGTATCTAAACCAAGGATTAAAAGCCGCAAAACAGCTTGGTAAAGGTGAAGGTGCAATAGCACATTCAGGCTGGCCAACTAATAAAGCGGATTTCCCTGATGTGGTCTTACCTGAGTCGAAAATTGGTTATGAATTAGATCTTGCCGGCAGATTAGAAGCGGGACCGGGGTTTGCCTCTTGCGATACGCTGCAACTCGGACTATACCCTGTTTTAGATAGTGTTTCGTTAATAGAAAAAGTGCTGAAATTGGGCGTGAAAACCCTGCAGCTACGCATTAAAGATAAACAGAGCGAGCAAGTTGAACAGCAGATTATTGATGCGATTGCATTAGGTAAAAAATACCAGGCGCGTTTATTTATCAATGATTACTGGCAATTGGCAATTAAACATCAGGCATATGGTGTGCATCTTGGTCAGGAAGATATGGATCTTGCCGATCTGCCAATGATTGCTGATGCTGGGTTGCGTTTAGGCCTAAGCACGCACGGTTATTATGAGATGTTACGTGCTAAGCAGTTAAGACCAAGTTATATCGCATTGGGCCATATTTTTGAAACACAAACCAAAGAGATGCCGTCAGATCCGCAAGGGTTAACACGTTTGGCGAAATACGCACAACTGCTGTCAGATATTCCTACGGTTGCGATTGGCGGGATTAATCTGCAGCGCGCACCTGCCGTTTGGGCAACGGGGATTGGCAGTATTGCGGTTGTTACTGCAATTACCCTTAGCGACGATCCGCAAGCGGTGATTGAATCGTTTAATCAAATAATGGAAAAGTGAAAGCTGACAAATCGCACTTATATGGAGGTAAACCATGCTCAGTGATGCAGAAATGTTACGTTACAGTCGCCATCTGTTATTAGAAGATGTCGGTGAATTAGGACAAAAAGATCTTAAAGATGGCAAAGTACTAATTATTGGTATGGGGGGGTTAGGCTCTCCTGCTGCTATGTATTTAGCGGGTGCCGGTGTCGGTTCTCTAGTCTTATCTGATTTTGATTGTCTTGAAGTGAGTAATTTACAGCGTCAAATTGGTTATCAGACGGGCGACATTGGCGCTGATAAAGTGGAGTTAATGAAACACCGCTTAGAGATGATTAACCCGGAAATAAGAGTTCGCAGTATTAATGTTGAAATGGACGAAGCGCAGCTTTTGATGGAGCTGATGATGGTTAATTTAGTGCTTGATTGTACCGATAATATGGATAGTCGGCAGATGATTAATGCAGCTTGTGTTAAAGCAAAAGTGCCTTTAATTGTGGGTGCGGCAATTCGTCTGGAAGGGCAGTTGATGTTTTTTGACAACCGTCAGGCAGACTCTGCCTGTTATCACTGTTTATTTCCTAACAGTGAAGAGCAAACCCTTAATTGTAGTAATTCAGGTGTACTTGGACCCGTTGTTGGCACCATTGGTACTATGCAGGCGTTGGAAGCGATTAAACATATTGTTGGTTTACCTTCCGGTGTTAAAAACAGATTGAAACTCTTTGATGGTAAAACGCTTGACTGGCAGACTTTTGTTATCAATAAAGATCCTAATTGCACAGTGTGTGGACAAAACCGATGAATGTAATAGTAAATGAGAGCCCTGTTGAAATCGCAGAGAACAGCACGGTTGAGCAGTTGCTCAACCACTTGGATAAACCACTAAAAGGCTGTGCTCTTGCTGTTAATCAGAGCATTATTAGCCGCTCCAAATGGTCTGAATATAAACTTCGAGAGGGTGATCAAATATCCCTTTTCCAAGCGATAGCTGGAGGTTAATAATGCTATTTAATGAAATGATTGATAACGATCAGTTGGTTATTGCCGACAAGACATTTACATCCCGCCTGTTTACGGGCACAGGCAAATTTAACGATCAACAAACCATGATTGATGCCTTGCAGGCTTCGCAGTCACAGCTGGTAACGATGGCGTTGAAACGCGTTGATATGCAGCATAAAGATGATGATATTCTCGCACCGTTAATTAAAAATGGTATGAATTTACTGCCCAATACTTCGGGTGCCCGTAATGCTAAAGAAGCTATTTTTGCGGCGCAACTCGCGCGTGAAGCACTGCAGACCAATTGGGTTAAATTAGAAATCCACCCGGATCCTAAATATTTACTGCCCGATCCTATCGAAACATTAAAAGCTGCCGAAGCGCTTGCTAATGATGGTTTTGTTGTGCTTCCTTATGTGCATGCCGATCCTGTTTTATGCAAACATTTAGAAGCTGCAGGTTGCGCGGCTGTGATGCCGCTAGGTGCGCCAATCGGCTCAAATAAAGGCATTAAAACCCGCGATTTTTTAGAGATTATTATAGAGCAGGCCAATATCCCTGTGGTGGTTGATGCGGGGATCGGCAGTCCTTCTCATGCAGCGCTTGCCATGGAGATGGGGGCTGATGCGGTGCTGGTGAATACTGCGATGGCGGTAGCCGGAAATCCAGTTGCTATGAGTGAAGCGTTTGCCAAAGCAGTACAAGCAGGGCGTCAAGCATATCTTTCTGGTTTAGCAGGGCAATCTAATCGTGCCATTGCATCAAGTCCGCTGACAGCTTTTTTAGAAGCGGGAAAATAGGATGACTTTTAGCGCGCAGATTAAAAACTATCAGTGGGATGATATTCGTCTTTCTATCTATAGCAAAAATGATAATGATGTCAGGCGTGCTCTGGCTAAATCCCGCTTAGATTTAGAAGATTTTAAAGCGTTAATTTCTCCCGCTGCAGAGCCTTTTTTAGAGCAGATGGCACAAAAATCTCAGCAACTCACCTTGCAGCGATTTGGTAAAACGCAGCAGTTTTATATCCCGCTGTATCTTTCCAATATGTGCAGTAATATTTGCACATATTGTGGATTTTCAATGCACAATAAAATCCGCCGTACCACCTTGGATATGCAGCAGATTGAAGAGGAGTGTGTCGCGATAAAAAAGATGGGCTTTGACCATATTTTATTAGTGACGGGGGAATCTGAACGAAAAGTGGGTCTTGAATATTTTAAGCAGGCACTGCCGGTTATTAAAAAATACTTTTCACATATCACCATTGAAGTACAGCCGCTAGAGCAAGCTGAATATGAAGTGTTGATCGGTTATGGTGTCGATTCGGTACTGGTTTATCAAGAGACTTATCATTCCGTTACCTATGCACAGCATCATCTTAAAGGTAAAAAATCCAACTTCAATTACCGCCTTGATACACATGACCGGCTTGGTAAAGCGGGCATTCATAAAATGGGACTGGGCTGTTTAATTGGACTGGAAGAGTGGCGTACAGACTGTTTTTATGTCGCCGCACATCTCAATTATTTAGAGAAAAAGTATTGGCAAAGCCGTTATACTATCTCCTTTCCACGTCTGCGCCCTTGTGAAGGCGGTATGGAAATCAAGTCGGAAATGAATGATAAACAGTTAGTACAACTGATATGTGCTTATCGTTTGTTTAATCCTGAAGTTGAATTATCATTGTCTACGCGAGAATCTGAGGTTTTTAGAAATAATGTTTTACCCTTAGGTATTACTACATTAAGTGCAGGCTCAAGTACGCAACCGGGTGGCTACTCGCAGCAATCTGAAAAGGCCCTTGAGCAGTTTGAAATTTCTGATGATCGTTCGCCAGCTGAGATGGCCGAATTAGTTAAAGCGCAAGGTTATGAGGTGGTCTGGAAAGATTGGGATCATAGTCTGACCGGCAAATAATTTTTCAAAGAGAGTCTATATGTCTGATCATGAGTTTGAAGAAGAGCAGGAAATTTATGCAACCCTAGTGGAAATAAATCACCAACCGACAGAGTTGTATAAAATATTGAAGTTTGAAAATTTGGTGTCAGGCGGCGGAGAAGCCAAACAGGTGATCAGTGACGGTTATGTGTATCTTAATGGTGAGCTTGAAACACGTAAGCGTAAAAAAGTGTATGCAGGAGATCTGGTTAGTTTTAACAATCAGCATTTTCAAATCGCCTTAAAAGGTGAAACGCAACAGTACGAGTTTGTCGAAGAGGTGCAGGAGCATCAACAAGACCCTGTTGATTATACACCTAAAAACTCTTTGCCTGAAAATAGGGCACCTGAAAAAAAACAAGCCAGTGCAGGTAAGCAGGAAAAAAGTGCAGGAAAAGTTAAAAAATCGCGTAAACCGATTAGCTTTTAATAGCTTTTAATAGCTTTAATTTCGCTGTGATTTTCTATCAATATTTTTATACAGAGAGCATTTTTAATAAATTTAGCTCTCTGTTGTTTACCACTCTGCTACTATTACGTCTCTTTATTAACCTCCTACAGGTCAAAATCATGAAAAAAATTATTACAGTTATATTATCTCTATTTATTAGTGTAAGTGCTTGTGCAGGTTCCTTGTCAATTCCTAAAGAGTTTGAGTTTCTTGCTCTAAACGGTAAGGAGGTTGAAAACTCACTGTTTAGTAAAAATACCCGCTTAACACTTGAACCAGGTCCGCAGAAAATAGCTGTGTTATATAAAAATACAGTAAGGGATGAGATCGGTAACGGTTCAACAAGAGTGACTTCAGAGCCGATTATTATCTCTTTATTAGCGCAACAGGGACAAAATTACCAAATTAGCAGTGCATATAAAATAAAGAGTGTCTCTGATGCACAAGCGTTTATAAAAGATCCGCAGATCCATGTAAAAAATGAACAGGGTGAGCTTGCGAGTTTTACAATGCATCAGGCTAAAATGGATGATCGGGGTGTATTAGGAAACATGATTAAAAAGAAAGAAAAGAATCTGCAAACTGTCGCATTACTGGAAACAACGGCAAAGACAGATAATGACGGCAAGGAAAATATTCCAGATAAAATGCTGCACCATTGGTGGGAGCAGGCTGATCCACAAACGCAAAAACAATTTGTTAGTTGGGCAATTAAGCAAATCAAGTAATTGATTATTTAATCTGTAACTTGACTTGTTTTGCATACCTTGCGGGTGAGTAATTTGTGTTTTTTGTTAATAAAGTTGGGTGTTTGTTATAAAAAAACATCATTTTCACTTACTATTTCGTTTTTTATATTCCTATCTGATTTTTTTTTTGCTAGTGTCCGGTCAAAGGCATTATAAATTGTTTAAAGT
>JABXKR010000040.1 GCA_013619145.1 Psychromonas sp.
GGGCTCGGAGATGTGTATAAGAGACAGGATTAGAATATAAGTGTTTCACCATCTTCGGGTTCAATAAGGCGCTTTGTGCCCCTTTGCGGGTTAGCAAACGAACTCGCTTCCGCCCCCATAGAAAGTTAGAAGCAAAAGGCAAGACGCGCCCCCATTGTGCTCACAAAAAAGCCAGCTTAGGTAGCGGGATTTTTTGTATTTAAAAGGCAAAACGCAAGACTTGACCTCATTTACTATTTGTATTAACAAGCAACAAATTAGCGGTTTATGTACGATTTAATACTTGGTAAAAAAACATCCAAGGAAACTTGCATACCAGCTTGATCAGAACTTACTAATGGGTGACCCTATTTACTCTTAATGTGTTCGATTACTTTACTGTCCTACAGCGTGACAAAGAAAAAGTAAAAGCCACGCCAGAAAACTACCTGCCTTGGAATTACCTCAAGAATAGCAAGTTAATATCTGATTTAACTTCCTAAATACACTGACTTGGGCTAACTGCCCAAGTCAAACTATGCAGCCGTAAGATCTCGTTTATTTGAACTTCTGATTTTTACTATGTGATATATGTTGATAATAATACATATACAGTTCATTAGTACCACAGGGTATGCACCAATTGTCAATCCGTAAATGGCAAATACCGTGCAACCCACTGAATTGAGATAACGCAGTACTGATACGTTAGTTACTAGTAATGATATTGCAATAGCTACAGAGCCGAAATAACCTATAATTTCATAATTCATAAAGTGTACCTTTCTATTTATGTAGTGTACTGTGGCACTTTCGTGTATTGATATATAAACATGACTTTATCCTGCACAGAAGCACCACATTATAATTAAAGATTAAAAGCGCATATTTCCATTATGGAATCGATAAATTGCCTCTAGTGCGACCTCTGTTTCTTTTTCAATACCTTGCTCAAGTAAGATATTACGTTTGCCCCAAAAGTTTTCTCCTTTTTTATGGTTAGCTGCGACGGCACAAATTGTCGCCCCTTTTAAGCCCCTGCGATGACAAACTGTGAATAATGCTGATGCTTCCATTTCGATATTCTTTAAATTCAGGTCGATCAGTTTTTGTATCCATTCAGGGCTTTCACCATAGAAGGAGTCATCTGTAGAACTTATTCCCCAGTGCACCTTATAATCAGACTCTGTTGATAATTCTTTTGCGACTCGAATCAGTTCGGATGTGACTTCTAAGTCGGCGACTGCGGGCAAATTATCTGGAACATAAAACTTTGATGTTCCTTCATTTTTCATTGCAGCGGTAGTAATAACTAAATCACCTATATTGATATCATCCTGTAATGCTGCGCAACTTCCTAGACGAATAAACACCTTTGCACCAATATTGGCAAGTTCTTCAGCAGCGATTGCCGTGGATGGACACCCCATTCCTGTTGAAGTAACAGATACTCTTACTCCCTTGTAATAACCGGTATAGGTCTTATGTTCTCGTTTGTGAGCGACCAATTCAACGTCATCCATGTATTGCGCAATGATGTCTGTTCTAAATGGGTCTCCTGGAAGGAGAACGTATTCAGCAACATCTCCTTCAACCATGCCGATATGATATTGTTTGATCCCTTTGGTTCTTTCACTTTTATTAACTACAGACATAAATAACCTCTCTAAATAGTAATAATGTTTTTTAATTTTTCAGTGTAAATTTAAATGCTATCTCATTGCACCTGAAAATATATTGGTCTACCTGTTTTAGCTAACATAAATATATGCCATCAGGTTAAAGTGTTTGGTAACCTCTCTGCTAAACAGGACAAGGTGAGAGTAATCAACTTAGGTATTTCGATCTACAGCCTATTGCTTGAAACACTTTTTCCTTTTTAGATGGGGCGTGATTTTTTAGGTGTGATGTCGAGTGAGTCATTTCTAAGCTGGAGCTATAGTCAATCTGGTGTACAGCCATTTGCTCAGTGTCCTGCAGTTCGCCCCCTTCTTCCACCCGAATGCCATTTTTGAATTGAACGTTACTGATGGCATCTTCGAGCAGTTTAAACCCTCTCAGGCGATTCCGGTTTTTATCGGCTATCATCAATTTGTAGGTCATAGCCAGCGTAGTTTTCCGGCTACCACAGCTTTTCGTTTTGTTCGTTTTTAACGGAACCGTTGCAAACAACGATTAGATTGGCTTCGTTGTTCTGATATGTGTCCAGTGCTCTGTGGGAAACTCATAAAATGCGAGCATTTCAGCTTTGTCTTTAACCAGGCATTCTACTGCTTTGGGGTATTTGGTCCAAAGCGCTTTTCAAATATATCAAAGGCTCGATAAGCATCAGTCTTGGTTTCTGCCATCCAGATATCTTGAAGGGGGTCCTTCAATTTTGGTTAAATCGCTTTGGGTTCCTTATTCAGAATATTGGCGGTCTTATGAACCCAGCAGCGTTGTGCTTGCGCCTGCGTCCTAATGCATTCCAAAAACCAAGCGCACCATCACCGATAGCTAACTCTAGTCATAATGTATCGAGGTGATGATATCCATTCTAATCAGGTGGCAAAATTAACTATGCCACTACAAGGAGAATCCCGAAGGGGTGATCGCAATGCTCAAAAATGCGCGAATGTCTCATCAAGGCCAGAGATAATAATCTCATAAAGAGGCCTGATATTTGGAAGCCAACCTGTCCCTGATATTGAACCAGATACATTACAAGCCGGGAGGAGACCATTTTAAGTGTGATTTAACATTCACGACTAAGGTACTTCTATGTTGCCATAGATTATCGTTTCCGTTGGTCTGGTCGCTAAAACTTAGCCCACTTTGATAATTTCTTGTCCCAATATGGCGGCTGCCCTATGGCTTCTTTTACAAAATCTATAATGGTCTTTAATCGAATTGGTAGGTTTTGGTATTTTGGGTATACTGCGTAAACAGGCATCTGCTGAGTTGGCTTCCAACTTGGCAGAAGTGGGATCAATTTCCCTAATTCTAATTCATCCGTTAATAGGTAACTTGCGATATAACCTATGCCTCTACCTGCCAGGACAGCGTCACGAATTGCATCAGCTTTGTCTACTCGAAAGTTTCCTGAAACTTGAATGTTGAGTTGTTCGTTTTGTTTTGCAAATGACCAGTTGGTATAGCTGCGATTCTTACTATGGTATGTTATACAATTATGTTTTTTTAAATCATCGGGATGTGTCGGTTTGCCGAATACTTGAATGTACTCAGGAGCCGCCAGCAACATAAAATGTGTGTCGACGATTCTTTGGGCAACATAACCTGCATTTATCTCTTCGTAGGTCGTAAACCAAAGGTCGATTTCTTCTTCTAACATATCAATTTTATAGTCAAAGAGACTCACTTCTGTTGTTAATGAAGGGTATTTTTTCTGGAACTCGTCGAGTGCGGGTAAAATATGCATAGTGCCAAATGAGCAGGACAGGGCTAAGCGAATATTACCAGAAACTTCATCTCTAGAATCAATCATCAGAGTGTTGGCTGTTTGAATCAAACTTACTATTTGCTCACAATAACGAGCGAAGTCTTTGCCTTCTCGGGTTAGGCCTAAATTTCTAGTGCTGCGATTGACTAGTTGAACGTTGAGTTTGTCTTCTAGGTTATGTAGTTGCTTGCTCACATGTGACACTGATACTTCGAGCTTTTCTGCTGCCTTGGTGAGACTCCCTGTGGTAGCTAAAGCGTTAAAGAAGATCATTTGGTAAGCTTCATGTTGTAGACTTTCCTTCATTTTTCAACCTTATATAATGGCGCATGAGTGCCCTATGTTAAGTCATTAACTGATCGATACAACAGCCTTTTATATGAAGACTCACTTATCAGCATGTACATCTTGTAATTTCAATATAGTTGTTCCAACTAAAACGATTGAACTTCAAGATATTAAATCGATAAGGTGCATAAGACAAAGTAGAGTCGATCAACGCCTTGCTGCTGCTAATCAATTAAAGAGTTTAGCCAGTGAGTATGGTGTGACCATAGCGAAAAGCTTTAAATGCTTAAAAGAACAAGTGCCTATTGCTTTAGAAGATCCTGACAATGAATTATCACTGATTATGAGACGTATCCTTCATGATTTATTAGAAGAAATTAATGTCCTCACGCTTGAAATAAAATCATTAACCAATGATCTTGAATCTCTTTGTAAACAGCAACCGCGTTATCAAGCATTGTTGGCTATTCCAGGGTTTGGGCCAATTGTAGCCGCCGCATTTTTAAGTCAGGTTGGCATGATAAAAGGCAGGACATCCATACCTTATACTGTTTAAAATCATTGTGTTAAACATATTATTAAAACCAGCTAAACATTGCTATTACCCTTTCTCTGATAAAGAATAAACGGGACACCCGTCATTTTATTTACCCGCATTTTCCAAATCCCCGCATAGAACACCGTTAAGC
>JABXKR010000043.1 GCA_013619145.1 Psychromonas sp.
GGTCAGTGATGTCGCATCATCAACGAGCGTTCCCGGTATAGAAATCACAAATACACGAGTCTTTGGTATCCCTGTGGAGGGACGGAACACAGAAAAAGTGATAGATATGTATTATGTTGATAATCATTTCTTTGACACCTATGACTTAAACTTTATTTCAGGCAGAAATTTTGGTGAAATCATGAGGGAAGATTCAGCTAACATCATTATCAATGAATCGGCCCTTGCATATTTTGGTTTTGAAGATGAGGTAGATGCAGTTGGGAGTATTCTGAAATCCGGCAGCTTCAGGGTAACAATCATTGGAGTAGTCAAAGATTTCAATCAACAATCTGTGAAGGAATTGCCAGGTCCCATCGGTTTTTTCCATCAACCAAGAAATCTCTATTATTCTGTGAAAACCGAAATGCAGGCTCGCTTTTCCGTAGGGATCGATCTAGGGACTACACACTGTGTATTATCCTATTTGGATCTGGGTAAAGTAGCCGAAGACCCGACACTAGAGCCGGAATTGACCATAATGTCTGTCCCGCAGTTAATTCAACCTGGGCTTATTGAAGAAAAACAGCAATTGCCGTCGTTTATATATATGGCTCATCAATCAGAGCTTAATGATGCTGATATTGCCCTGCCTTGGAACGAGCAGCCTGACGTTATTGTTGGAAGTATTGCTCGGGAGCTGGGCAGTAAAACCCCGATTCGTTTAGTCTCTAGCGCCAAAAGCTGGCTGTGTCATAGCGGAGTAGATCGTCATTCTGCATTTTTGCCTGCCGGCAGCCCGGAAGAGGTCGCTAAAATATCACCGTTAACGGCAACGTTCCAATATTTGGATCACTTGCGTGCTACTTGGGAACATCAGTTTCCTGATTTCCCGTTGTCAAAGCAGGAAGTGACTATCACGATCCCGGCTTCTTTCGATCCCGCTGCACGGGAACTCACTGCTGAAGCTGCGAAAAGTGTCGGTTTTGATAACCTTACCCTGCTTGAAGAACCTCAGGCCGCGGTCTATAACTGGATACATGCCTGTGGTGAAGGCTGGCGTGAGCAGGTTAATGTCGGCGACATTATTTTGGTGGTTGATGTTGGCGGTGGTACGACAGACTTATCATTAGTTGCGGTAACCGAAGAAGACGGAAATCTAACTCTGAATCGCGTAGCCGTGGGGGATCATATATTACTCGGCGGCGATAATATGGATTTAGCCCTCGCTTATCGTGTTAAAGCAAAGCTGGCTCAAGAAGGTAAAGAGCTGCAGCCATGGCAGATTCAGGCGATTACCCATGCTTGTCGGGATGCTAAAGAACAATTACTTTTAGATAACGACGTTGATAGTGTACCTATTACGGTACCAAGCAGGGGCTCTAAGCTGCTTGGTAAAACGCTGCGCACCGAACTAACCCGAACCGAGGTGCGGGAAGCGCTGGTTGAAGGTTTCTTCCCTGAAGTAAGTATCAGTGATCACCCGCGAGCGGTTCGCCGCAGTGCTTTAACGCAAAAGGGATTACCTTATGCTCAGGATCCTGCTGTTTCCCGACATCTGGCTGCTTTTCTAAGCAGACAGGTGGATGCGGCTAACGATGTATTGGGCTCCTCATCATCTCAAGCTGACAGCAGCGAGTATTCTGCTGATCCATTGGCGAATAACTTCGGCGGTGCTGAGCCGGCTGACTTTATTAAACCAACGGCAATATTGTTTAACGGCGGGGTACTTAAAGCTCCAGTGCTGGCTGAGCGGACTTTGTCGATTATCAACCAGTGGCTTAGCGATGCAGGTGCAGAGCAGGCCCGATTACTGTCAGACTCTGATCTTGATCTTGCTGTAGCCAGTGGCGCGAGTTATTACGGTTACGTTAAACAGGGTCAAGGCGTACGTATTCGCGGTGGTCTGGCCAGTACTTATTACGTGGGTATTGAAAGCTCAATGCCGGCTATTCCAGGAATGGAACCTCCGTTAGAAGCGCTATGTATCGCGCCTTTTGGTATGGAGGAAGGTACGGAAACGCAACCTGGTAATACCGAGTTCGGTTTAGTGGTGGGTGAGCCCGTCCGATTCCGCTTTTTCGGCTCTAACACGCGTCGTCATGATGACGCAGGCGTACAGCTCGAAAGCTGGCAGGATGATGAGTTAGAAGAGCTTCCTGAGTTACAGGCAACCCTCTCTGTTGAAGGGCGTCGTGTCGGTGACGTAGTACCGGTCCGCTTGATGGCTAAGGTTACTGAGGTCGGCACGCTTAAACTAGAAGCGATCTCGGTCAACAGTACCGACAGCAACGGTGAGCCGGAACGCTGGCACATTGAGTTGGATGTACGAGATTAACTGGGAATACAAAACTAAATGACAGATCAAGCTGCTCAATATCTCATTGGTATCGATTTAGGCACCACTAATACCGTGGTTGCCTATGCTGATATGCATAAGCCTCTATCGTCTGATAACTGCCATATCTTTGAAATTGAGCAGTTGGTTGCACCCGGTGAAGTTGCTAAACGGCCGCTATTACCCTCGTTTCGTTATCACCCGATAACGGGAGAGCTCAACGAATCAGATCTACTGCTGCCTTGGTCCGCTACTGACAGTGACACCTTAGCGGGAGAACTTCCTCTGGTTGTTATTGGCGAGTGGGCTAGGGAACTGGGGGCAAAGGTCGACGGCCGTCAGGTTGTGAGTGCCAAAAGCTGGCTTTCTCATCCGCAGATAGACCGCAATGCAGATATTTTACCTTGGGCCGGGGCTGAAGGTGTTCCTAAAGTCTCTCCGGTACTGGCTTCTGCCAGCTACTTATTTCATATACGTAATGCCTGGAATTTTGCTCATCCTGATGCGCGGATAGAAGATCAGGAGGTAGTAATTACCGTCCCTGCTTCTTTTGATGAAGGTGCTCGGGCATTAACGGTTGAAGCTGCGGAACGTGCCGGCTTGGGAAATATTCTACTGCTAGAGGAGCCTCAGGCGGTTTGTTATGACTGGTATGCCAGACAAGGAGATGAGGTACAAACTCAGCTTGCGAAAATAAAGCTGTTAATGGTCTGTGATGTTGGCGGAGGTACCACTGATCTGAGTTTGATTAAGGTTAGTCAGGCTGAAGATAATACGCTTGCACTAACGCGGGTTGGTGTTGGTAATCACCTTATGCTGGGGGGAGATAACGTTGACTTGGCTCTTGCCCATATTGCAGAGCGCTATATTAACGGTGCTTCGTCGTCTAATAAAAAGCTCAGTGCGGCCAGTTTGTCACAATTAATACAGCAAACTCGAAAAGCCAAAGAGCTGCTGTTGAGTGAAAATGCACCTGACAGCGCCAAGGTGACCGTGTTAGGTAGCGGCGCTAGACTGATAGGCGGGGCAAAAAGCTGTCAACTTTCTAAGCAGGAAGTGAGGGATATTGCACTGGATGGTTTTTTCCCGCAAATTAGCTTTGATCAGCGTCCTCTTTCACGACGTAGCGGAGTCGTTGAGTTTGGTCTTCCTTATGCTGCAGATCCTGCAGTGAGTAAGCATATCGCGGAATTTATCGCAGATCACCAACTGGCCTGTAATGACGCACTGGGTGTCATTGAAGACAAGTCGGCTAATGGAACGTCAGGTGTCGCCATTCCTGATGCCGTATTATTCAACGGCGGGGTTTTTAATAGCACCGCACTCAGTGAACGGTCAATTGATGTTTTAAGTGAATGGCGTGGTGACACAGTTACCAGGCTGGAAAACAATAATCCTAATCTTGCTGTGGCGCAGGGGGCTGTCGCTTACGCTAAAGCTCGTCGTGGTGTACAGCTTAAAATTGGCGGAGGCTCTGCGCGTACTTTTTTCCTAGTGCTGGAGCAGCTGGAGTCGGGTAAACAAGTTGTCTGCTTAATGCCAAAAGGGACAGAAGAAGAGCTGGAACTGATCCTAAGCGAACGAAAATTTTCATTACGTTTAGGGCAGCCGGTTCAGTTCCATCTGTATTCGACGACTGCTGACCGTCTCTATCAAGCGGGTGAAATAATCACCATTGATGATCAAAGCCTTGCCAGCCAGCACTTTATATCACTTCCTCCTCTGGCCGTGGTATTAGAGAAAACAGCCTTGGATTCAGTTACTGTGTCGCTTGCCGCCACGCTAACTGAAGTAGGGACTCTGAAAATTGACTGTGTGGCTGAAAATCAACAACGCTGGCATGTCGAGTTTCAAATTCGCAGGCAGCTGTCTGAACAGAGAAAAACGCAAACAACACTAGCTCTTCCCGCAAAGTTTAACGAAGTAGAACAAAAAATTGATGCGGTCTTTGGCGAGAGTAAACAAGCGATGCCGCCTAAAGTGGTGAAAGCTCTGCGTATTGATATTGAAAAATGTTTGGGAAAGCGTGACAGCTGGGAAGTCCCGGTGCTGCGGGCATTGTTT
>JABXKR010000322.1 GCA_013619145.1 Psychromonas sp.
ATATTATTATTCTTTAAAAATGTGTTTCACATGAAACATTAAAAATATTATAAAGCGATTGTCCACACAAGTTAAGCTAAAACCCAATAATAAGTTTCACGTGAAACAAAAAAGCTCAGTATAAACTGAGCTTTTTTTATATCAATTCAGCTTACTAAAGTAAGCAGAACAGTAAATTCAACTAATTATAAAACCGAGACATCCGCAACTTGTAAGAACAGATTACGTAAACGATTTAATATCGCTAAACGGTTCTGTTTTACCGCATCATCTTCAGCCATAACCATCACATTATCAAAGAAACCATCTACAGGCGTCTGTAAGCTCGCAAGTTCAAACAATGCAGCCTCGTAATCACCTTTAGCAAATAAAGGGCTTAACTTGCTTTCCAAGCTCGCTAGTACTTCAGCTAATGTTTTTTCTGCGTCTTCTTCAAGCAATGATGCATCAACATCTGCATTAATATCACCTTTCACTTTCGCTAAGATATTGCTGATACGTTTATTAGCAGCAGCAATTGGTGCCGCTTCTGGTAACTCGTGGAATTTGGCAACCGCCTGAATACGTTTTTCGAAATCAACAGGTTTTGTTGGACGACGATCAAGCACTGATTGAATCAGTTCAACTGAGAAACCATTCGCTTGATAAGTTGCACGGAAACGTGCAAATAGGAAATCAACAACATCATTAACAACGTTCTCGTTAGTTAATTTAGAGCCGTATTGTGCTTTAGCTATTTCAGCTAATTCAACAATATCTAAATCCAAGTTTTTGTCAGTGATTATACGTAACAGACCAATCGCTGCACGACGAAGAGCAAATGGGTCTTTATCGCCTTTAGGTGCCTGGCCGATACCAAATATACCAACAAGCGTATCCAATTTATCAGCCAAAGAAACAGCACAAGCGACTAAAGAGGTTGGTAATTTATCACCCGCAAAGCGAGGTAAATATTGCTCATTCAGTGCAATTGCAACTTCATGATCTTCACCATCATGTTTAGCATAATACATCCCCATCACGCCTTGAACGTCAGGGAACTCCAGGACCATTTCTGTCATTAGATCTGTTTTCGATAATAGACCGGCTCGTTGAGCATGTTTAGTATCGGCTTTAATTTGCAGTGCGATATCTTCAGCAACGTTTGAAATACGCTCAGATTTCTCTTTCAGCGTACCTAGTTGCTTTTGGAACAATACGCTGGATAAAGATTCTAAACGGCTTGCTAGCGTTTTCTTTTTGTCAGTTTCAAAGAAGAATTCAGCATCTGCTAAACGTGGACGTACTACTTTCTCGTTACCGCTAATAACTTGAGAAGGGTCACGACTGACAATGTTAGAGACGAAAATAAAGCGAGGTAATAACTTACCATCTTGATCTAATACCGGAAAGTATTTCTGATTATCTTTCATGGTGTAGATAAGAGCTTCAGAAGGTACATCAAGGAATTTTTCTTCAAATGAACCTACTAGCGTAACCGGCCATTCAACTAATGAAGTCACTTCTTCAAGCAGCTCTTCATCAATAGCCGCGACACCATTTTCATGAGCAGCAACAGCTTCAACCTGATCACGAATAATCGCTTTACGACGTTCATAATCAACAATAACTTTACCGCTATCATCTAACAGCTGTTCATATTGATCAGCATGATTCAGTGTTAACTCAGCTTCACCTAAGAAACGGTGACCACGAATAACACGATCTGATTCAACACCTAATAATTCACCTTGGATTAACTGCGCACCAAATAACATACAAACCGTATGAACAGGACGAATAAACTGTGTGCTTGCAGATCCCCAACGCATTGGTTTAGGAATTGGTAACTTAGCAAGGGCACTAGCAGCAATAGCTGGAATCAACTGCGCTACATTTTGGCCTTTTACTTCCGACTTAAACAGTAACCACTCACCTTTGTCAGTCACCAGGCGCTCAGCTTGTTCAACTGTAATACCGTTTGAACGCGCCCAACCTTGTGCAGCTTTAGTCGCTTGACCTTCTGCATCAAATGCAACATTAACTGCGGGTCCACGTTTTTCAACAATTTTATCTGTTTGAGCATTTGCCAGATTAGAAACAATTAACGCTAAACGACGTGGCGATGCCAACCAACGTACACTGTCGAATGCGATCTCTGCTTTATTTAATTCAGTTTCTACGTTACTTGCAAAAGATTCAGCAAGTTTACGTAATGATTTTGGTGGTAACTCTTCGGTTCCCAGTTCAATCAGTAAATTTTCTTGTGACATGAAACTTGCCTCTATTTATCTTGTTTTTTGCAAAGTGGGAAACCAAGTGATTCACGCTTAGCGTAATAAGCTTCAGCGACCGCTTTTGATAATGCACGAACACGTAAAATATAACGTTGACGCTCTGTTACCGAGATAGCATGGCGCGCATCTAACAGGTTAAATACATGAGATGCTTTCATCACTTGCTCGTAAGCAGGAAGCGGCAAACCAGCTTCAATCAGTTTTTGACTGTCTTTTTCACACTGATCAAACTGTGCAAACAGTGCATCAACATCAGCATGTTCAAAGTTATAAGTTGATTGTTCAACTTCATTTTGGTGAAAAATATCACCGTAAGTCACTTTACCCATCGGACCATCAGTCCAAACAAGATCATAAATACTCTCAACACCTTGTACGTACATTGCAATACGTTCAAGACCGTAAGTGATCTCACCGGTTACAGGAGAGCACTCTAAACCACCAACTTGCTGGAAATAAGTAAACTGTGTTACTTCCATGCCGTTTAACCAGATTTCCCAGCCTAATCCCCACGCACCTAACGTTGGAGATTCCCAGTTATCTTCTACAAAACGGATATCATGAATTGAAGTATCAATACCAATCTCTTCAAGTGACTTTAAGTAAAGCTCCTGAATGTTTTTTGGAGATGGTTTTAAAACTACTTGGAATTGGTAGTAGTGCTGCAGGCGGTTTGGATTTTCACCGTAACGACCATCAGTAGGACGACGGCATGGTTGAACATAAGCACTGCTCATTGGCTCAGGACCAATAGAACGTAAGAATGTTTGCGGGTGGAATGTACCTGCGCCCACTTCCATATCAAGCGGTTGAACAATGGCACAACCTTGGCGAGCCCAGAAATCTTGCAGTGCAAGAATTAGCCCTTGGAATGTTTTTGTATCGAATTTTTGCATGATTTCGGCTTCGAGTTGGTTATAAAAAATGGAGTGTATTATACCTATTGAAGCCGATTATACCAATGACAATCAGTTACATGAGTCAACTTTAAAGTCAAGAGTAAGGCTGCAGGAGCAAAGATTACTGATTAATATTAAAACGACACAAGGTTTAAGCACACAAAAGCAAGGTGATAATATAAATTAACCAGGCAACTTGATTTGTATTTAAGTCAGTTACGCATAACTTAAATAGTAATCCACTGCAGAACAAAAAAGCAGGAACTTCACCAAGCCATACCGGACACGGCAAGCAAGCAATGGCAACAAAAGAAAGTAAACACTCACATTAAAGTTGTGATTCGCCGGGTAATAAACGCAGGAAACCGATATAAAAACGCTCCCACCAGCTACTGTAGGGTTCGTTATAATAAGTAGTCGTTTTGCTTCCACGTTTCTTTTGCCACACAACCTGATCATTTAATAAAAGCAATTCAAAGGCAATACGGTGAATATTTTCATCAAAATGCAGCGCAATATCTGCAGCTAACTCATCTGAATCAATAATAACGCCAATTTCAGTGTTTTCATTAATAGAACGGGGATCTAAGTTCAGTGATCCGATAAAGGTATATTGCCTGTCCAAAACAAAATATTTTGCATGGAGACTTGCTTTGGAGATGCCGATTAAGTTCTTTTTTCTCTTTGGCAGCCCTTTAAGTGCAATTTTTTCAGTTAAAATTTCACTGTCCACCTCGTATATTTTTACGCCCATCTTTAATAGTTTTTTTCGATATTTTGAATAACCGGCATGCACGACCGTGACATCATTAGACTTTAATGAGTTGGTTAATATTTTTACCTTTATGCCCCTATCTATTAATGCTGCAAACAGGGCTAAGCCTTCAACGCCTGGCACAAAATAGGGGGAGACAATCACCAACTCTTTTTTAAGAGATTGAAAATACGGACTTAATTGTGGTGTTAAATGGTATTCTGTTTTATCTCTGCTTTTAACTATTTTAAGTGGGTCATCATAAAGTACCTTTGCATAACCAGCGTATTGTTTTACTTCGTTATTCTTTAATAATTCGATTAAGTTATTCTGTTGTAGCGTTTTGATGAAAGCATTAGTTTCGTTCTCAACAATAAATTGCTGAAGCGCTTTAGAGACCTCACTTAATGAGTTTTCTGTCACTTTATAATCACTTAACAATTCAATCGGATAGGAGAGTTTATTATTCCAATACAGATCAAAAGAAGTGGATACCTGCTGTACAGCCGGGCCTGAAAAGGCGACATCTAAATCACCAAAAGCAATATCAGGATCCGCGCCAAAGTAAACATCGCCAATGTTTCTCCCCCCTAAAATAGAGAGCGTATTGTCAACAGTCAGCGATTTATTATGCATGCGCCGGGTGATTGAACCGAAGTGGGTAACAAACTGGCCAGTGCGACTTTTGCCGCGAATAAAGGGGTTGAATATCCGCACTTCAAAGTTTGGATGAGCGCTTAGCATAGCAATGCTTTTCTCCCTACCATCCAAGTCCATATCATCCACTAATAAACGAACTCGCACACCACGCTCGGCAGCTTGCCACAATGCAGTTGTTAACAAGCCACCGCTTAAATCTGAATGGTATAAATAATATTGCAGATCAATGCTCGACTGCGCCGCTTTTATTAATGATAGTCTTGCTACAAACGCATCAATACCGTCATCCAATAACAAAACAGACACTTCGCCGGGATTTATATTCAGATATTGATGAGCCGCTGCAACCTGTTTGACTAACGTTGAGTGTTCCGATTTTGCAAGTGCATAACTCGCTGTACTGCTGTTTTCAGGCAAGCTGACACATGCAAGTAACTGAGAAACGAACAAAATTGAAATAAAATACCTATACATAACCATATCCATATGAAAAGTGAGAAGTTAATAAATTAATTGCAGTTACTAATATATATATTTCAATATAATGAATAATTTCAGACATTCAATCATAGAAAGCTCTTATGAATACAAAACTAAAAGAAAGCGACCTCTATTTGCCGGTAAAATCATTTCTGAATAACTTAGGTTATGAGGTAAAAGGGGAGATTAAAGACTGTGATATTGTTGCTAAAAAAGATGATCTCTTAATTATTATTGAATTGAAATTAAATCTGAATATCACCCTGTTATTACAAGCGGTAGAACGTTTTACCCTTGCTGATATCGTGTATATCGCCATTCCCAGGCAATGCACGCTTTTCAAAAAACAAGCCAAACAAGTAAAAAAACTGATCGCTCGACTAGGTCTGGGTTTGATTGTGGTAGATATGCAAAAGGAACAGCAATATGTAGAGGTGATTAACGATCCTAAAGACTACAGCCCGCGTAAAAACAGGCGTAAACAGCAAGCCCTGTTAAAAGAGTTTAGTAATCGACAGGGTGATACACAAAAGGGGGGATCTACTCGCAAACAAGCTGCTTTAACCGCTTATCGTCAACGCTGTATTCGTGTTGCACAGTATTTGTCAAAACGGCCAAGTGCAAAAGGGGCGGAAATTAAAAAAGCGATTAATGAACCACAAGCCACCAGCATGTTAAATCAAAACTATTACGATTGGTTTAATAAAGTGGAGCGGGGTATCTATGCGATATCAGAAAAAGGGTTGATCGAGCTACCGAGTTGGCAGGAAAAAATGGATCAGGTTACTTTACAAAAATAACCTGATTCATTATCTGCGATTAATTAATCGGTTACACGTTTAAAAATTAATGAGGTATTAATACCGCCAAAGGCAAAGTTATTACTCATGATGTAATCACAATCGATTTCACGACCACTGCCGGTGATATAATCAAGATCACCACATAAAGGATCGACATTTTTCAGATTTAGGGTTGGATTAAACCAGCCACTGTTCATCATCTCAATTGCCACCCAAGCTTCGACTGCGCCACAAGCACCTAAAGTATGACCGAAATAACTCTTTAGTGAACTAATCGGTGTTTTATTACCAACTACATTTTCCGTCGCATTAGTTTCTGCAATATCACCACGTTCGGTTGCCGTGCCGTGTGCTGAAATATAACCGATTTGATCTGCACTTAAGTTTGCATTTTTAAGCGCCATCTCCATACAGATCTGCATCGTTTCCTGCTGAGGTTGTGTAACATGTGTTGCATCGCAGTTAGTGGCAAAACCAACTAACTCAGCATAAATTTTTGCACCGCGTGCTTTAGCGTGTTCATACTCTTCTAATACTAAGGTACCGGCACCCTCACCAATCACTAATCCGTCCCGGTCTTTGTCGTATGGACTTGGTGTTGACTTAGGGGCATCATTTTTAAGGCTGGTAGCAAATAGAGTATCAAATACAGCGGATTCTGTTGGGCATAACTCTTCCGCACCACCGGCCACCATTACCGTTTGATAACCATGTTTAATCGCTTCGTATGCATAACCGATTGCCTGGCTACCTGATGTACAAGCGCTACTAGTTGGAATAATACGACCTTTTAAACCAAAAAACAGTCCAACATTAACCGCGCTGGTATGCGGCATCATCTGTACATAAGTGGTCGCAGTAATCGCTTTGGTGCTTTTTTCATTAAGCATCACCCCAAAAGCACCAACCGCATCCGTACTACCGGTTGATGAGCCATAGGCTACACCAGTTTGTCCGTTAGTCAGTATTTCATTACCAAGCAAACCACTTTGTATCAGTGCATTTTCAGAGGCTAGTGTTGCCAGTTTAGAAACACGTCCCATGCCTCGCGTTTTTTTACGGGTATAATGTTTTGGCAGTTCAAAATCAATAATTGGCGCGGCCAGCTTAGTATTTAAA
Source organism: Psychromonas sp. (assembly GCA_013619145.1). Lineage (GTDB taxonomy): Bacteria > Pseudomonadota > Gammaproteobacteria > Enterobacterales > Psychromonadaceae > Psychromonas. The sequence goes on from JABXKR010000322.1 coordinate 6,992, forward strand.
CCGTCATATTGCTCATAACTCTGCATATATAACACAGCGTTTTCACACGCTTTTAATCTTTCTTCAACACTTGAATAGTTATTACCAAAGGCAGTAACACCGGACATTCCCGTTACAACGACACGACGTTCCATTATACCATTCCTCCATTAATAGAGATCACTTGACGAGTCACATAAGCAGCCAGATCAGACATTAAATAACTGACTAATCCTGCAACTTCTTCAGGTTGCCCCATGCGGCGTAAAGGCACAAGCGGTAAGGCGTGCTCTTTAACATGTTCATTAACCATACCAGTATCAACTAACCCTGGTGCAACACAGTTAACCGTTATTTTGCGTTTAGCCACTTCTAGGGCAAGCGCTTTAGTTGCACCGATAATGCCAGCTTTAGCTGCACTGTAGTTAGTTTGCCCGCGATTACCAACTAAGCCTGAAACTGACGCAAGTGTAACAATACGCCCACCTTTACGAAGCTGTACCATTGGCATTACACAGGGATGTAATACGTTATAAAAACCATCCAGGTTAGTGTGTACAACACTATCCCACTCTTCACCTGTCATTGCCGGAAATACAGTGTCGTTAGTAACACCTGCATTACTAACTACACCGTAATAGGCACCATGATCGGAGATATCGCTCTCCAAAATCTCTCGACACTGCTCACGATCTCTAATATCAAACTGTAAAATGCGCGCACAACCGCCTAATGTTTTAATTTCTTCAACTGTTTGTAATGCACCATTTTTATCACCCATATAATGAACTGCAATGGTGAAGCCATCTTGTGCAAGTTGTAGCGCGATAGCACGACCGATACCTTTACTTGCACCTGTTACTAATACCTGTCTAGTCATTGTTTTTCCCTTTTAACATCTCTTCTAATTTATCTTGTGAAGGAACAAAGGCGTTTAACTGGCTTGTTGCCAGCTCTTTTCCATCACATTCAATTCGGCAACTAAATGCAGCCATACCTTCACTTTCCATTACCTGTTCCGCATAAACATCTAGCACTTGACCTTGAGTGTAAACTTCACACTCCGTTGTATAACGGCGGCTTCCTAATAAAAAACCAATTGGAGAAGGCTTATCCTGCAACCAGGCATGATAACCAGACCAAGCGGCAACCGTCTGCGCCATAAACTCGATTCCCACCCACGCAGGAGTACCATTAATCTGTTTATCAAAAAACAGTCCATCTGAGTTGATATTTACCTGGCAGTGAATTGTTAACTCAGCCACATCAATTAGCTTATCGATCAATATCATAGGGGCTTCATGTGGCAGAAGTGAAGCGACGTCAGGAAGTTTATTCATTTGTTTATCCAAATATTAAACGGTAATTTATTAATAGGTTGTCATTCTAAATAGATGCGCTGTTGGTAAATTTACTGTTCAGCATAGCCAAATATCAAGCTGACAGTGGTTACAATAGATGCCAGCAAAGGCCAATGCCTTTGTGCGCTAAAAGGCTCAACGCCAATAAAATCATTCATCTGCATAGCCAAATATCAAACTGATATTATTCCCGCCAAAGGCAAATGAGTTACTTAAAATCGCTGGCTTTGCTAGTTTTTGATCCTCTTGCACAAAACGGATTGGCGCGAGTGATGGATCATAGTTGCCATCATTAATTTGTTTAGGTAAATCTAAGTTTTGATCTAAGACTAACCAGCAAATTGCTGCTTCTAAAATACTTGCCGCACCTAATGTGTGCCCGGTAAATGGTTTAGTTGAGCTGACAGCTACTGTATCTGAAAACAGAGAATAGATAGCTTTTGACTCCATTGCATCATTAAGCTTCGTAGCTGTACCATGAGCATTAATATAACCGATCTGAGCGGGTTGTAACTGCGCATCCAGTAATGCTTTGTGCATCGCTTCAATGGCCCCTTTACCTTCTGGATGGGGCGCTGAAATATGATGAGCATCTGAACTATCGCCAGCCCCCAGTAGCGCGAGACCAGTGTCATTTTTCTGTCTGGATAACAACATAAAAGCTGCTGCTTCACCGATATTGATACCTTTACGGTTCTCACTAAATGGATTACAAAACTCATTTGATAACGCTTCTAAACCATGAAAACCATTTAAGGTCAGTTTACACAAAGAATCTGCTCCACCAACAACAACTGCATCAACAATTCCCGCTTTTAATAATCTTTTTGCGGATAAAAATACCCGTCCGCTCGAAGAACATGCGGTAGAAATAGTATAAACAGGACCAGCTATTTGAAAATAATCAGCAACAAACTCACCTAGATTACCCACTTCTTGTTGGTGATAGTGATAATCATCAGGCAATCGCCCCGTTTGTTGTTTTGCTGCTAAAGCTAATTCACCATCAGCAATCCCCGAAGTGCTGCTACCAACAACAACAGCAACACGATCCGCTCCATATTGCTGGATCGCTTGCTCTATCTGAGATTCGATTTGCATAAGAGCAGACAATGCCAAACGATTATTGCGCGTGTTTTTATTCTGTAAACTTGCATCAATTTCAGGTAACTGACTTGTAACTTTACCAACAACAGTGTCACCGCCATCATTTAGCCAGCCAGACTCCAGGCACATATCTGGTGAAAAACCTGATGCCAAACGCTTTACACTCTCCTGTTGTGTAGCACCTAATGCAGAATTCATCGCACAAGCATGAATGTAAACAGGAAAGGTTTGACGATTATCTGCTTTAGTATCCATTTAATTCTCTATTTATCTGTATCTGTTTTGCTGGTTTCGATAGTGATGGTGTAATCAAAGATATGATGTTTAAACACTATGGTTCCATCAATATAAGGTTGTGTTTGATAAGTCACATCGGCAATAACTTTCCCCTTTTCATCAATTAACTCGCGTTTTAAGTCTCTTTCAATTAGCGACCAGCCTATCTTCCCTAACGGTTTTTCCCATGCTTCAACAGGCCATATCGAAATCATCACATTAAATAAAACCTGCTCCGGTTTAGGCAGGGTGTCCGCTAATCTACTAAGCACATAGGTTTGAATCTCTTCACCAGAATAGGTAAGACTTAGAATGCGCGCTCCCCAAGCTGAAAACCCCGCTAATACTACGCTTTGTTGCTCCACCTGCAACTGCACCAGTAATTTTTGTTGTTTATTCTTACCCCATTGCGCCGTAATAAGCTGACTGACATTCAGTGTTTGCCCTAGTTCAGCAGGTTTTGGCAAACTTACAAATACCGCTTTATTCACTTCAACTTGCACTGGGTGGGTGGCAGGTTGCATTGCACAGCCAGTTAACAAGAGAGCTAATATACAAAAGTAAAAGCAATTTATTTTCATATTGTTATCCTTTTACTGCTTGGTTAATCATTGCTAAAGGAGAAAGCAACCAGGCGACGATAATGCCCGTTAAAACTGTGATACCAAAACCATGAATTGCCTGGGTTTCACTTAACGCCAACAAGCCAAATGATAATACCGTTGTAATTGCTGACAGTGTAATTGCAAGCAGGGTGTTTTTTGCCTCAACCTTTTCTTTCTGCTCAGCAAAAAATAGCGTGTAATCAATACCAATACCCAAAATCAGAATCAGCGCTAATAAATTAAAAATAGTAATAGGTATGCCCACCACACTGGTTACCGCCAGCCCAACGCAGGCTGCAATCACAGGAGGAGTGATCACCAGAAAACCAAGCTTTAAACCATAACGCCAGATTAACAATAAACCAATCAATAAGTACGCAGAAATTAATAGTTTACTGATATGCACACGATAGATGCCAAAAATAGTGGAAACCTCATTAGCTTTATCTAGGTAGGTTAAATCATCATTTGAGGAGATATAGGCCTGTATAACACCGCTATCATTTACTTGATTGAGTAAAATTACCGCTGAACTTTTACCGTTAATTTTATCTAACCATAAAAAACCTAACGGCTCAGAAACAGTTGAGGCTAAATAATCATCAACCAATAAGGGGTTAAACTGCAGATCAAAACCTAATGGCTCAGAAAAGTTTAATTTTGCAGCCAGCTTCTCAGCTTGTGACTGATATAAAGTTTTCACTAATGCAAAATTTTCTTTTTGTCTTTTAATAGAGGGTACATATTGGCTGATGCTCTGATAGTTAAGCAGAACGCCTTGTTTTTGCCAGTCAGTTAACTGCTTACCCACTTCACTCAAACGAACCAGCAAATCCTCATCACTTGCAGCTTTCACTAAAAGAAGCTGCTGACTTTGACCAACACCCGTAACGGTTTTTATCTGTCTGTCTTGTGCTTTTAAATCACTTGGCAGTGCCTGTAATTGGCGAATATCATCATCAAAATGGACGTTATAAAAACCAACAAATGAAAACAGCAATAACAAACCAGGCAGAAGCAGTCGTAACTTAGGCTTTTGCCATAACTTTAGCCATAAACTGATAAAACGTAATTGCGGGACTGCTGTTTTACTTGCTGATTTAGCTAACAAAGGATACCAGCAAACAACGGTCAGGTAAGCGCCCAACAGACCGACCACAGAGAACAAGGAGAGTTGCTGTAAACCAGGAAAAGGGGCAATCAACAAGCCTAAATATCCGATTAAACTGGTCAGCAAACCTAAGGTAATCGCATTGAAAATATGTTTTAACGCCAATTGAGGCTGCCATCTGTCTTTAGCAACTAAACGCTCGGTTAAATAATGAAAAGCATAATCAATTGACACACCAATCAAACTCGCACCAAACACTAAGCTGAACAGATGAACTTTGCCAAAGACAGCCACCGTGATTACAAAAGCCACCAGTAAACCACAGCTTATTGATAGTAATGCCAGCGTTAGCGGTAAAACACTGCGATAAACGCTTAGCAGTAAAATCACAACACCAATTAGCGAACCTACACCTATCGTACTAATTTCGCTCTTTGCACTTTGTGTGCCGTAAGCGGCAAAAAAAATAGTACCTGTATGCAATAGTTTCACGTGAAACTCTGCTTTTATACTATCTTCAAGCTGCGTTAAATTCGACAACCTATTTTGTAACTTCGTATCGTAAGGGTCACCAAGCAGATCTGCGCGAATAATAATGTAGTGTTTACCTTGGTACTGCGTGGTTAAATATCCCTGGTACAAACTAAAGTTTGATGAAGAACCACTTTGTGAAGAGATATAATCCCGGAACAGTAAAAAGGGATCATTTTCTAACTCTCCTCCAGTCACACCGGAAAATGGGTTATAAACCTGCTGCAGCACTTTTGTTACTTGCTTTTCAGGAGCCAGTTGTAAGCGTTCTTTTTGCTGATCATTAAGTAATTGGGCACGATAAGGGAAATACAGTTTAGCCCAGGCTTGTTGCTCATGAGCGCTTAATTGCGCTGAAAAGCCAGAAAACAGCTTGGTGGTTAATAACTTAGCTGAAAAGTCAGATGCAGCAGCAACAAGCTGTGTTTTATCTTCACTTGCAAGTAAGAACACTACTTTATTACTGACATTGTTGCTAACTTGCTCAAAAGCCTGTTGTGCAAAGGGATCTTGCTGGTTTTCTGGTAATAAGGCTAATATATTTGTTTCAATTGGTAACTCTGCCTGCAAAACCGTTTGTCGCACTAAAGCGACCGTTGCAAGCAGTATAAAAAACAGCCAAAAAAAGACCAGTTTAGAATTGGAAAGCACGTTGTTCATCTTCACTTAGAGTATTAGGAGTGGTTTGTTGCTGTTCAAACTTTATTTCTGAAATATCACCACTGAGTTCGGTTAAAACAAGAAAATCAATGAATTCAGAGCCTTCTATTGAAATATTGGCAAAAACTTTATTTAGTGGTGCTGATTTTGGGGTTAATAATAATAACCAGTTTGTGCCTTTTTCACTGAGCTTAATATCAAATTGATCGGTTAACTCATCCATATCACCTTTGAACAGTGACAAAAACAGATGACTAAAGTAAAAAACCATCGGGTTATCTTTAGCAACAATCACCTCAGCAGCTTGCTCCCCAAACTGCTGACTGAGTTTCTCTTTCACTAAAACTAAAGAAACCGGAAAAGGTTCAACTTGCTGCCAAAGCAGACCTTGATTTTGCTCCAGTAGAAAGTTTCCGTGTGAAACAAGCGGTTGATTAAACATCTGCATAGTTTTAGTTTGCGTAAATAAACCACGTAGCAAAGAGTGCGCGGTTAATTTTTGTTGCACATCAGCGAGTGCCACTGCTTGCGTGGAAACACTAAACACAAACAACAGTGAAACAAACAAAGCAACTAACTTCTTTTTAATCAACAAAATAGGGCTCCAGCTTATCAATAAATACCTTTGGTGAAGCAAAACACATCTCTTGATTCGCAAGCTCAACAGCCACTTGCCTTGTGTAAGCCTTGGTCATACGCGCGCCAGTTTGTGCATCATAAATAATATAATCTACACGCAGGCGGTTTTCCCATTCACTTAATGTGGCAGTTACTCTAATTTGATGGTTATAGGGAACCGCTTTGACGTACTTTACATGGCTATCAATGACTGGCCAGACATAACCTGAAGCTTGCATTTCACTGTAGTTGTAATCGATTTTTTCCATCAAAATACGACGCGCTTCTTCAAAATAGCGGAAATAGTTACCATGATAGATAACTCCCATAGGATCAGCATCCTGAAATGCCGTCGTTAAGGTTATTTCTGCAATTAGATTAATATTTCTGTCGATCATTAATAACCCCTAACGCTTAATATAACGTCCAGTGTTGAGTTTGAATTAACTGCATAAAGTGACGTAAATCAGCCTCTAACGGACGGTCTTCATCAACGGGTGTAAATTCACTTAATACCGCTTCTGTCATTGTTTTTAAGCCGTCACTGAAATGTGTTTCATCTAACTCATTATGACGTTTACGAATAACTAAAGCTTGTGTTGCCGCCAGTATTGATGCAGAAGTTACCTGCTCGGTCAGTACTAACACACGTAAACAATCACGTGACGCAATGGTGCCCATACTGACTTTATCTTGGTTATGACACTCAGTAGAACGAGAGAATACACTCGCTGGCATAGTATGTTTCAATGCTTCCGCCGTCCATGCAGAAACGCCGATCTGTACCGCTTTAAAACCATGGTTGATTGGTTTACGTGGACCTTCTGCACCCGTTAAATTAAATGGCAGACCATTATTAAACTTATAATCCATCAGCTGTGCCATTTGACGATCCAACAAATCAGCAATATTAGCAACAGCCACTTTTAGTGTGTCCATTGCCATTGCAATATGACCACCATAAAAATGACCACCGTGTAAAACACGTTCATTATCGCCATCAATAATCGGGTTGTCATTGGCACTGTTTAATTCATTTTCAATCATGCTGCGCAACCACGGCAGGGTATCTTGTAATACACCAATAACATGTGGCGCACAACGTAGCGAATAACGGTCCTGCAAACGGTCACTGTTACGTGGCGGGCGTTCAGCTTGTAGATCTGAGCGTAACCAAGCAGCAATTTGTTGTTGCCCAGCGTGTGGTTTTACCGCAAACAGAGACTCATCAAAATGGAAATCATTACCATGCATAGCAACCGATACCATCGCCGTCACTTTAGTCGCAACTTTTGCCAGATATTCAGCACGTTTAAAAGCTAAACAAGCTAGGGCAGTCATCACAGCAGTACCGTTCATTAACGCTAAACCCTCTTTGGGTTTAAGCTTAATCGGTTTGATATTTAACTCGGCAAAAACTTCTGCCGTTGGGCGAATCTGACCTTTATAGATAACTTCACGCTCACCAATTAAGGTTGCGGCAAGGTAAGAAAGGGGGGTTAAATCACCACTTGCGCCAACCGAGCCTTCTTCAGGAATACGAGGAGAAATATCGTTATTAATCAGTGTGATTATTTGATTAAGCAGATCATGAGTAACACCTGAAACACCTTGTGATAAAGAGCATAAACGCGTTGCTAAAACGGCTTTAGACTGCTTTTCTGTTAAGTTATCACCCAGACCACAACCATGGAAACGCGTTAAATGCAGTGGCAATTCAGAGACCAAATCTGCTGGAATCGCAACCGTACAAGAGTCACCGTAACCAGTTGTTACACCGTAGATCACACCATCTTCTTTCAACAGGCGCTCTAAAAATGCCACTCCTCGGTCAATCTTTGCTGTGAATTCAGGGTTGCTGTTCATTTCTGCGCTAGCACCATCGGAAATACTTACAATATCTTCAATAGTTAGACGTCCATCACCAAACTTGATGCTTTGTTGTTTATTTGTCATTTATTTTTCCACTTAACTGCCAAAAATTAAAAAATTTATACCACTGGGTTGTCCGAGCAGAGGGCTTTCATTTTACACGCCATATCGCGGAGATAGGGTGTATAAAAGCTCACTCTCTTTAATCAAACCTTATTTATCTTCCCGCTTTGCGCTTAACTGCCAAAAATCAAAAAAGTTATACCGCCGGGTTGTCCAAGCAGAGGGCTTTCGTTTTACACGCCATATCGCGGAGATAGAGATATTTAAAATATCACTCTCTTTAATCAAACCTTATTTATCTTCCCGCTTTGTGCTTAACTGCCAAAAATCAAAAAAGTTATACCACTGTAGCGGGGCTTTCATTGTGTAAAATTCTAAGCGTTTTGCATATGATTCAACCACCTTTTGTAAAGCCAGTTCTCGCTTGCCTCTGGGTAATTTAATCTGTTCACTAAAGGGTTCAAAATACACATCAAAATGGACCTGTTTTTTGCTTTCGTCACGTAGACCAAAAAGTAAATATACTGGCGCTTTTAAAATCGAAGCCAGCAAAAAAGGGCCTTGCGGGAAGGGCGCAGGCTTTCCAAGAAAGTCTGCCCAGATAGCGCGTTGTTCAACACTGGTTGATGTCCGGTCACCGACAATGACTACCCATTCACCTTGCTCAATTTTCTGATCGAGCATTATCGCAGTTTCTGGGCCGAGTTTATTAACCTGAATGATATTCAGATCTGACTTGGGATTAACAGCCTTCATCACGGCATTAAAACGCTGTGCATGCTCGGTGAAAACCAGCGCATTAATCTTCAGATCAACATAAGACTCGCTTAACGCGCGGCATAATTCTAAATTTCCAAGGTGTGAGCCGATAATAACAATACCGCGAGACGATTTGCTTAATGGTTCAACATATTCAATACCATGAACGGTTAGATTATTTTTTGAAAAGTCACCTTTCCATGCAGCCAGTTTATCTAAAATAGTTTCAGCAAAAGAGTTGAGGTGCTTATAAACACTTAACTTTTCAGGTAAAACAGTCCCCGTGTTTAAGGAATATGTTTTTAGGTTCTGTAAATATTGTAAAGAAGCCTTACGTGTCGATTTCGCGGTCAGAGTGTAATAAGCGATCACTACTTTTAATAACTGTTTAAATACAGCGCGGCCAAACAGAGAGTATATGGCCAGTAGGATTTTCATTCCATAGTAGGTTCCGCGTTCAGACTGCCTTGACCAGTGGTTGGCTTTTAATCCCATTCGCTTAGAGCGCGTTAATAGTTTGGGAATACGCGGCAACATACCAAAAAACAGGCGGGTATGCATCTTGCTGATTTTCACGTTATCCCAAAAGGCATCAAAATGAGAAATACCATCTTCAGGGTATATCACCTGAGTTTTTATAAAGCGTACATCACAATCATTCCAATAGAGTTTGACCATTATTTCAGTATCAAAATCCATTCTTAATCCAATCTTTTCCTGCAGGATAATATCTATAGACGGCTTTACTGGATATGAACGGAAACCGCACATACTGTCTTTTACTGAGAATGACAGGGTTTCAACCCACACCCAAAAATGGGTGATATATCTGCCAAAAAGTCGACCTTTTGGCACCGACTGATCATAAATAGGGCGCCCGGAAATTAATGCGTTGGGATGTGCTTTTGATTCTTTTATTAATACTGTCAGAGCAGACAGATCATGTTGACCATCGGCATCAATTTGTATTGCATGGCTAAACCCAAGTTCCTGCGCGGTTTTAATACCGGCTATAACGGCGCCACCTTTACCTTGATTTTCACTCAAGGTAACCACAGTTGTTGTATCCGCAAGCCTGTTGATTACCTCCTTGGTAAGCAGATCACTACCGTCATCAACAATCAGCACAGGATAATCATAATCAGCCAGTAAAGTTTTAACCACAGCCGTTAATGCTTGCCCGTGGTTATAACAGGGGATTAAAAAGCAGGGTTTGAAATCGCTCATAATCCCTTATTCGCTTACAAGTAATTTGATACGGCCAGAAGAGTGCTGACTAGTTTCAGAGCTATAGGAAAAATGCAGTTTTTGTTTATCTGCATCCCAAGTCAGCGTTAACAAAATAATACTGTTTGGTAAAATGGGCTCTTGGAATTTAATCACTTCCATGCCTGCAAAACGAGTACCTGTATTAAGAAGTTTTTTTCCGTAAAAAATGGCCCAGTCGATTTGCGTTACTCCGGGAAGTAACGGGTACCCCGGAAAATGGCCTTCAAAATCGGTAATATCAGCGTCAACTTGTAACGTTAAACTGGCCTTGTTAGCGCTGATCTGCTGCTCAATAATAGTGGCTTTACGTTGTGGCATTATCTGTTCCGCTTTCTTTACTAAATAGTTGTGATATTTCACTGTGTAAACGTTTACCTTGTTTATTTACTGGGATTTCACAGACAACACGATAGTGTCTGGGAATACCAACAGGCTCAAGCCACAAACGTAAGGCTTGACGGAGCTTTATCCAAAACTTTCCTTTACCAAGCTCCTGCAGGGTGTTTTCCCCCTGCACAGTAAGCTTAATAACAGCCCCTAAACTTAAGCGATGAAGATCATCATGCACCAGGACAGCGCTCTCATCTATCCATTCAAGTTGATTTAAACGTTGTTCAACTTCTATCAGTGAGATACGTTTTTCTTCAATTTTAACGATCCGATCAACTCGTCCTTTTAAAACAAATTGATTCTTTTCCAATAACTCACATTGATCGCTTGTTTGATACCATGACTTTTCATCTATCCATGGTGAACGCAGGCTTAAACAATTATCAGCAGTAAGTTGTGAAAATATTCCAGGAAAAAAAGTCCACGGCATTGTCGCCTGCAATTGTTGGCGATAGCCAATTCCGCCTGTTTCCGTGCTGCCAAAAACTTCAAATGGATATTGTTTAAATAATGCATAACATTGCTGCGCGGCAGTTAAACTTAACGGCCCACCCGATGAAAAAACAGCGCGATACGGTGCACATTTTTTATCTTGTTGCAGACGTTTTAACAACGCAGGACTACTGATCAAAGTACTATTATTATCAGCACAAGCGACTAGCTGTTCAGGGTAAACTAAATCAAAACGTTGAAAGGCTCGCCCTGCGCATAATGGCCATAAAATACGAAACAAAAGCCCGTAGATATGCTGGTGAGAAACAGTACTAACAATATCAGAGCCAGCAAGTAGATCGCCCCATACCGCCTCAAGTTGAGTAATTTCAGCATCCAACATAAGTAACGATTTATTAATCGCTTTCGGTAAGCCGCTTGATCCTGAAGTAAACAGGGAGATCTCAATTTGTGATAAATCTAACTCTGAAAACTGCAAATCATTTGTCTGATGTTTATCTGTCAAAGGCAGTATCAGTTGCTGTTTGGTAAAATCACTCGCAACTAATCCATCATGAACAATTGCGTCAAAGTGTGCAGATAAAGACAACAACATTGCTGGTTGGTGATTACCGGGTAAAACAATCTTTTTATGCGCATATACGGCTGCAAAAAACGCCACGCAAAAGAGGTAGCTATCATCACAACAGATAGCCAGACGTTGTTTATTAAAGGCGTTAAGCTTAACGGTTAATGTTTTTATATCCGATAAGAATTGCGACCAGCAAACAGTTTCACCTGTAGAGAAAGAAACCGTTTTTTGATCTTCTCTGTCACTAAGCAAAACATTTTTTAGAGAGCTAAAAATCATTCATTTTTTCTTTTAACATAGATACGAACTAGAAATTCACAAGCGAACAGAGAGCCGGCTAACAGGTAGCTGATTAACCCGTTATATAAGGTCCAAATATCAAGAGACATAAAACTGGTTGTCAGGGAGATCGAGCCATTAGCAATAAAAAACAAACACCATACTCTGGTCACAGTACGTGTGTAGCTGATGGCGTAATCAGGTAACTCCGGATCTTGCAGACGAGCAAAACGCTCAACCATGGTCTCTTTTTGCCATAAGCTAGATGCAAACAAAATAAGCATTAAAATATTGACAATAACAGGGTAGTAAGTGAACCAGCTGGTATCTTTAAAAACCGATGCTAGCAGAACCAAAACAAGTCCCATAGCACCACTTACCCAGGTAATATATTTTAATTCACGTAAACGGGTTTTATTACCACCGATAATACGCAAAACGAATAATACACCGAGCACGCCAGCAACCGTTCCAACTCCCCATTGATTTAAGCCGTAATAAACAGCAAATGGATAAGCTAATAAAACAATTGCCGACAATATTGTCAGCAATTTCATTATTTATTTTTCCTGCAGCAGTTCAATAACGGAGTTAACAACGTCATCAACACTACGTACCATTTTAAATTCTTCAGGTTTAATTTTTTTGCCCGTTAGCTTTTGCAGATGAACCACTAAATCAACCGCATCTAAACTATCCAAATCAAGCTCCTGATAAAGTTGTGTTTCAGGCTGAATATCTGCAGCATCAAGCTCAAACAGTTCAACCAAAGCATCTTGGACTTGGCTGAAAATTTCATCTCTATTTAAATCGGTCATTTTATTACACTCTATTTGCTGAAATATATTTTGCTAAATTTGCTACTGACGCAAAATGGTCACGAGTTTGCGTATCATCGGCATCAATAACAACACTGTATTGTTTTTTAATCGCTAAACCTAGCTCTAAGGCGTCAATTGAATCCAAACCTAAACCTTCACCAAAAAGTGGTGCGTTTGTTTCAATATCATCAACACTCATATCTTCAAGATAAAGTGCATCAATAATTAGTTTTTTTAGTTCTGTGTGTAACTGTTCCATAAATACCTACTCAATTATTTAATGTTCTGGTGATAAAAGCACGTTAGATAAGTGCTTATTTAATTTTCTAACTGCAATTGAAGGAGATTGATATTTCTCAATAAAGGGTTCTATTGCAATTTTATCTTTCACTTCAAGATGGAAAAAAGGCAAGCTATCAGGAACTTGATACCATTTTTTCTCTTTTGTTAAAAATGAAGGTGTTACTGTAATCTGCACAACACGAAGATCTGTTTCTGTTTTAATCGCGATTTGTGCAGCTCCTCTCTGTAAAGATGATTTCTTACCCGGTGTTGTTCTTGTTCCTTCCGGGAATATAAGTAAAACATTACCATCATTGAGGCGCTCTGAGCAGTCCTCGAGTAAATTCTCAGGATCTTTATTAGGGATATATCCAGCGGACTTCACCACGCCTTTCATAAAAGGATTATGCCATATTGCTTCTTTTACCAAACAATCACACTGTCCTAAACGAGAGGTAATTAATACATAATCAATTAAACTAGGATGGTTAGCAACGATTAAACAATTTTGATCATCTTTTAATTTTTCAGCGCCAACAAATTTATAATCTATAGCGCCTGTAATACGCATTGTTTCACAAAACAGATAAAACGAACGTTGGATTATTTTTTGGACCTTTGCTTCACGGCTTTTATCGTTTTTTAATGAAAAAGTTAACAGAGGAAAAACAATAAAAGTTAAAGCC
>JABXKR010000212.1 GCA_013619145.1 Psychromonas sp.
CAACAGGCCGCCGCAGCAATTGATAGCAACGGCACGCCAGGGATACATCTTATTAAAGGTGCCAATATTATTCGCGGCAAGTTTTTATGGCAGGAGATCCCGCCGGCTATTGCATTGCCAGATGCGATAGGATTAGTAAAAGTATTCAGAAACACAAAAGTACTGCCGACCAGCATTAATAATAACCAGCTTATTTTATCGCTGCAGAAAAAATCTGCGCAGCTTAATGATAAAAATTCACTGAAAATTCAGGTGTACCGTGCAGTTAAAGACGGGGTACCGATCCGTTTAACCAGCGTAATAAAACTGTTTGTCAGCGGTAAATCACGCGAGGTAACAATCGGGCAGGTTGCAATTGCAGACAGCAAGACGGTTTATCTGCAGTCGGCTCTGCCCGCCCGTTTGGAAGAAGACGGTATGCTGCGGGTGCAAGTGAAGCCGGGAATATATCAGATAACAGTAGACAGTCGTTTTACAGACAATCTATCAACAATTTCAACCAACAAGATTTCTCCTGAATGGCCGCAATATGAGTATTTGTCCTTTATTGCAGATCCCCGTATTAGAGAAGTAAAAATAAGCGGTGTGAAAAGCATCGATACCTCACTGGTTGATATTCCTGCACAATGGAAATCATACCCGACTTATCGGCTTGAAAAGTCCGATAAACTTCAGTTAAAGACTACTATTCGCGGTGATAGTGCCGCGCATCAGAACAGTATTAATATTGATCGTGAAATCTGGCTCTCCTTTGACGGAAAAGATGCGATCGCTAAAGATAAAGTCAGTGGTAAAATGCATCAGGGCTGGCGATTAGACGCCGCGAAAACGGTTAAACTCGGGCGGGCGTCGGTTAATCACACACCGGTATTAATCACCAGTTTTGCAGGTAATGAGGGGGTTGAAATTCGTAGCCCGCAAATCAATTTACAAGCAGTCAGTTCTATCCCGTTAGTGGATAATATTAATGCTGTCGGCTGGCAGACAGATGCTGCAAAACTAAGGACAAGAATACATCTGCCACCGGGATGGCGCGCAGTTCATGCCAGCGGTGTCGACGGCATTAGCGGCACATGGATTCAGAAGTGGAATTTATGGGATATATTCTGGTTGATGATTCTGATTGCGGTTGCCAACAAGCTGCTCGGCTTTAAAGGGGCACTATTAATGGCAGTGACATTAATTTTCACCTTCCATGAAGAGCAGGCACCGAATGCACAGTGGGCTGTTTTACTGGCTTTTATCGCCATTATCGGATTACCAATAGGCAAATACAAAGTAGTGCTGAGCAGGGTCGCCATACTGCCGGCAGCGCTTCTGGTAATTACCTTTATCAGCATAGCTATCAGCTCGCTGCGCTTGGCTATCTATCCGACACTTGAAAAACATAGCGTTAAAACCTATCAGACGGCCGGCAGCATAGAGTATCAGAGAAATGCCATAGCGGAAGCACCGGTGCTGATGCAGGAGATGGATGCAGCTGTTGCTGTTCGAGGTAAAAAAGAGAGTAAAAGTAAGTCATATGGCCTGGTTACAAGAAAAGAACAGCAAAACTTATACCAGGTGGGTGACAATGATCGGGTGCAGACAGGGCCGGGCATCCCGACATGGTCATGGAACACCTTATATATTAATTCATCGGGCACGGTGACAGCAGATCAGCAGATTAGCTTACTATTATCCTCTCCGCTGTTAACGGCTATCTGGCGGATAATCAATGTGCTGCTTATCGGTTTAACGGGGGCAATTGTGCTGCATACGCTGTTTAAGGTTGGAAAACTCAAAAAGGAATGTGAACGCGATGATAATGACAGTAACCCAAGTGATACAGTAACAGAGCCGGATCATAAAAAGGATGCGCATCTCAGTTCGACGACAACCGCAATCGTTGTCGCTATGATAGTGCCGTTATTAAGTGTTGGTATACTGCTCTCACCAACGAGCGCAGATGCGGCGGATCAGCTGCCTGAAGAAGAGGGCTACCCGCCTGAGTATCTGCTTAAAGAATATGAAAACAGACTGTTAAAATCGCCGCATTGCCTGCCGTCCTGTGTGTCATTAAATAATGGTCTGCTGGTGGTTAAAGATAACCAACTAAGCCTGACCTTTGAGCTGTTCGCTGATGCAGATATTGCGATGCCGTTACCTTCGGCAGGAGATGCCTGGCTGGCGGAAAAAATTACTATTGATAATAAGCAGGCGGTGCTCAGAAGCTCTCGGGGGGCTTTAACTGTTTTTCTCGCTAAAGGCGCGCACTCAATCACTATGCAGGGCCGGGTAAAAAATTCCGAAATATCCATTAACCTGCCGCTGAATATACATAACTTCAGGGTTGACGCACCGTCATGGTTAATTGACGGTATACGAAAAGGGGTGGTGGTTAATAATAATATCGGCCTTACCTCAAAAGAGGTTCTTGCCCGCCAGGATACAAATACACTGGCACCGCTGCCGGTGAAATCATACGCAATTGTGCACCGCAGCATCACCCTTGGTAAACAGTGGCGAATGCTGACCCGCGTTGAGAAACTGGCACCGACTGTCGATGCCGGATCATTTAATATTGCCCTGTTAAAAGGTGAGCAGATACTCTCTGCTTATCCGGTTAATGAAAACGGCAGCGTCAATGTACAGATCCCGAAAAATCAGCGCAGCATCAGCTGGCAGTCGGCGCTTGTGCAGACTGAAAGGATCACTCTTACAGCGGATAATAACCCTTCATATTCAGAAACCTGGAGATTGATACCATCCTCCATCTGGAACGTAAAATTTGACGGTATCAAGCCTATCAAATCTAATCTGGCCAGCGGGCAGCTGCAGCCTCTATGGAAACCATGGCCGGGAGAGTCGCTTGCTATCCATATACAACGGCCTGATGGGGTGGCAGGTGAGATATTCACTACGGAAATGGCGACGTTAATTCAACAATCCGGTAAAAATGTGCAAAAGTCCAGGCTGACGCTTACCGTGCGGGCGAGTCAGGGTACTGCTTATGAAATTATCCTGGCTGAAGGGGCAAAAATTAATTCGTTAATACATGATGGCAGCAAGATGAGTATTAACAGCGGCAATCGTGCCGTTGTACAGCTGCATCCCGGTGAGCAGAAGATTGAGCTGCAATTTGAAAAACGCGCTGAATTAACCTGGCGCAACAGCAGCGCAGATATAAAACTACCGGGCAAAACCGTTAATATTAATATCGAGTATCACCTTCTCCAGGATCGCTGGTTAATCTACCTTAATGGACCCTCTCTTGGCGCTGCAATGTTATATTGGGGAGTACTCTTTGTTATTTTAATCGGTGCGATTGTGCTGCCGGTTATCGCCCGCAAATTGCAGCTGAAGATGCCGATTACTACGTTTGGCTGGATCTTATTAGGTCTCGGCTTTTCAACGGTGAACAGTTATGGAATTCTGATAACCGCGCTGTTCTTTTTTGTGATGGCATTTCGTAAGCAGTATGTGGATCCTGTTTCAATGGAACGCTGGAAATTCAATTTTCTGCAGCTGACTCTCCTTGCACTGACGGTTATCTCTGTTATCTCCCTCCTTGTATCGATTCCGGTCGGTTTGTTATCGACACCGGAAATGCAGGTGGTGGGCAACGGCAGTTACGGGCACTACTTTAAGTTTTTCCAGGATAAAGTAACAACTGGGCAACTGCCTATTGTCACTGTGTACAGCCTGCCGATCTGGTTTTATCGAGTGGTGATGCTGGCCTGGTCTTTATGGGTCGCAACCCGGTTAATCGACTGGGGTAAATGGTGGTTTGCGGGTTACTCCCGCCATGGCGCATGGATAGCAAAACCTCAAAAAGCAGATGACAAGCAAAAGCCGCCAGTAGCGGAAGAGAAAAGTAAATAACAGACGCTATTAAGCTGTACTTTAGCTGCAAGCGTAAAACCTAATTCACAGAGAAAATATTATTAAAAATCCTGCTTTTCAGCGGGATTTTTTGTTTTTAATTTGCGTAAATATAGTTTTGATGTCCGGTTATATTTTTAACTTTTATCGACTGGGCTGACAATACCCCGCTCATGCAAACCTACAACATGTAAATAAATCTGTGTAGTACTGATATCACTATGGCCAAGTAACTCCTGAATATTGCGCAAATCGGTACTCGCCTCTAATAAACGCGTTGCAAAACTATTGCGCATACTCTTACTAATCATTGATAACAAAATGTGTTAAAAGACTTATTTATCAATATGTTGCGCACGAATTGAAGCTATTAGTTTCAACTATCACGATCCAACAATCGCGTTGGAATGCCTTTGAAAATTTTACGCCCGTCCGCAAAAAACGCGCCGAAGGGA
>JABXKR010000221.1 GCA_013619145.1 Psychromonas sp.
TTCGGCAGTCCAGCCTTCTATCTAGTAAAACCACTTCCAGTAACAAGTTCAAAATACCGCATCAACACGAGATATAGAACTGAAACTTTCCGTCCTCCAATCGCTTGGAGTTTGGCTTTTTCATTATATTTCTTTGTGTACGTATTATTCTTATAGCATGCTATTTATATACGTCAACATATAATTAAGAATTTAAAATAAAGAGAAACAATATGATTAAAGTAGGTGCTTATAATGAGCTGACCATAGTTAAACGGGTAGATTTTGGTTTTTACCTTGATGGTGGTTATGATTTAGGCGAAGTTTTACTACCAAGGCGTTATATCACCGATGATATGAAAGTAGGGCAAACAATTCTCGTTTTCCTGTACTTTGATTCAGAAGATAGATTAATTGCCACTACGCAAAAAGCAAAAGCTGAAGCGGGAAAATTTGCCTCACTGAAAGTGATCGATACCAACAGCGCGGGTGCCTTTTTAGATTGGGGATTACCGAAAGATCTGTTGGTACCGTTTAACCAGCAGAAAATCCCGATGAAAGAGGGTTATGGTTATGTCGTTTATGTTTATCAAGACGATATTAGCGAGCGTTTAGTTGCCTCTTCAAAATTAGATCGATTTTTAGACAGAGAGCCTGCTGACTATAAAGTCGGCGAAAAGGTAGAACTGCTGATTGCCGATCAGACTGATATCGGTTTTAAAGCGATTATCAATGATAAGCACTGGGGAGTTTTGTTCCCCAGTGAAGTGTTTGGTGAGATGGGCATCGGTAAAAAATGTACCGGTTATATCAAACAGATCCGCGAAGATGGCAAAATTGATTTAGGCTTGACCAAAGTGGGTTATGGCAAAGTTGATGCGCTTGCCGAGCGTATTCTGCAGAGCATGAAGCAGCATCAGGGCTTCCTGCAGCTTTCAGATAAAAGTTCACCTGAGCAAATCGCCAAAATCTTAAAAATGAGTAAAGGTAACTTTAAAAAATCAATCGGTCAGTTATACCGCAAGGGACTGATTGATATAGAAGAGAAAGGTATTCGTTTAAAAGATTAAATTGAAAAATGGTCTGCCAATGATTAGCAGACCATTTTTTTGCACGATTATTTCACTTTTGTTTATTTAAAGCATACATGAATCTAAAGCACTTGGATTTTGCTTTGTTGAGCGAGCCACAAATTCTCTGGTGCGTTTATGCTGAGGGTTTTCAAATATCTGTTTGGCGCTGCCCTGCTCGACGATATTCCCCCCTTCCATAAAGATAACTCGATCCGCTACTTCCCGCGCAAACTGCATCTCATGCGTAACAACTACCATGGTTTGTTTTTGTACCGCTAATTTTTTCATTACAGCTAACACTTCATCGACCCATTCCGGATCAAGTGCAGACGTTGGTTCATCAAACAAGATAACTTCACCCTTTGCTGCCATGGCGCGTGCAATGCCCACCCGCTGTTGCTGACCTCCCGATAACTGCGAAGGGTACTGGTGGAGTTTTTCGCCAAGCCCGACCTGCTGTAAAATAGTCTCGGCGTGTTTTAATGCGAGGGCCTTGGGCTCTTTCCAGACCGTTATCAAACCCTCTGCGACATTCTGCAGTGCAGTTTTATTGGCAAATAAAGAATAATTCTGGAATACGAAACTGCTTTGTTTACGCAGATTGGTTATTTCAGCGCTCGTTGCGCTTGCACTGTCAACTTTCACACCGGCAATTTCGATCGTGCCGCGGCTTGGTGTTTCCAAATAATTTAAACAACGCAATAATGTTGATTTACCGGTTCCGGACGGGCCGATAATGACCACGATCTCACCGTGTGCCACCTCAAAATCAATTGAATCTAACACCAGATTATCAGCAAATTTTTTACTGAGATTTTGTACTTTAATCATGAGTAGGCCTTATTAAGACGCATTTCCAGATAATGCTGCAAACGGGTAAAGAAGACAACAACTGCCCAATAAATGAGTGCGACGGCTAAAAAACTTTCGAAAAATTTAAAACTGGAGGAGGCTTCCATCTGTGCTTTGGCCATAATTTCTGCAACACCAAGGGTAAATGCCAGGGAAGTACTTTTAATCATATCGATGAAATAATTCATCAAAGAAGGCGTCGCCACCCGGGAGGCTTGCGGTAATATGATTCTGTACATTGCCTGTAAGCGCGTCATACCAATACTGAAACAGGCTTCCATCTGACTTTTGTCAATGCCGAGAATTGCCGCGCGAATACTTTCTGCCATATAGGCAGAAAAATGCAGTGACAGACCGACAACCGCAGCGGTGAAAGCATCCATACTTGCAAAAATTGGCATGAAATGCGGTAATCCGTAATACAATAAAAACAGTTGCACTAACAGGGGAGTACCACGAAAAAAGGAAATAAATAAACTTGCAATATGGTGCAGTACGGCCAATTTAAATACGCGTATTACCGCTATAATAACCGCAAGTATCAGCGCAAATAAAAACCCCAAAAAGGCCATTTCCATGGTGACGCCAAGGTATTTAATTAAGATAGGTAAGAGTTCAATAATATATTGAAAATCTAGTGACATTTGCATTAAAACTGACTCATTTTAAATTAAAAGAAAAACCACTTGAAGATAGTATGTGAATCTTCAAGTAGCTTATTACAGTGCTAGCTTGGGAAACTGATTAATTACTCAGTTACATTAGATCCTAACCATTTGATAGAGATTTTTGCTAATGTGCCGTCATTTTTCATATCTAATAACGCCGCATTTACTTTATCTCGAATAGCCAGTTGAGATGGTTTATTTAAAAACGGCATTGCATTTTCTATTTTCTCAATTGGTTCACCAGCAAGCTGTAAAGGTAAACCGGACTTTTTGATTAATGCTGCAGAACCCACACGGTCCATAACAAATGCATCAGCACGTCCAATGACTACGTCTTGCTCAAATCCTGAATCATAAGTAATAATATTGATCTCTTTTTTTGTATCTAAAGCTCGAAGAATCTCTTCAAAATTACTTCCTAAGTTAACCGCCACTTTTTTGCCTTTAAGCTGCTCAACCGACTGTATATCGTCGCGTCCTTTTTTTACCACGATTTGAGCACCATCAATGACATAAGGCGTTGAAAAAACATATTTTTCAAGACGTGCCGGAGTAATTGTTATCTGGTTAGAAATAGTATCAATGTGTCCTGCTTCAAGCATGCCGAACAATCCGGAAAAACTTGCTATTACAAACTCAACTTTATAATCAGAGCGTTTAGCAATCTCATTCCACAGATCTACTTCAAAACCCTGTAATTTATCTTTTTCGGAGAAAGTGAAAGGTACATAACGGCCTGACATACCCACTTTAACAGTTTGCTCTGCAAATGCTGGTACTGTGATAAAACTCGAGATTGCGACAAAAGCGGCAATAATTAATTTAATGTGTTGTTTCATTCTCTATTCTCATTATTAGTTTGCGATTGGATTTAAGAAGTTAATAAACTTAACGACTTATTTAAGTAAAATTGTAACCGATATCCACTGCAAAAATTTATACCTAAAGTGCATATGTTATATTTTTATTGCACTTAATTTACGCTGCAATTTGATTAGTCAATATTCTTAAAAAACGTCCCAATTATTATTGGTTATATATTTGTTTATAAAAAAGCCTTTAGTCTGCCAATGATTGGCAGGCCAATTTGCCATAAAAATCGCTCCCCTTACGTCATTATTTTTGCTTTATTTTCGAGGGATTCG
Organism: Psychromonas sp.; assembly: GCA_013619145.1. Taxonomy (GTDB): domain Bacteria; phylum Pseudomonadota; class Gammaproteobacteria; order Enterobacterales; family Psychromonadaceae; genus Psychromonas. Next base: position 3,718 of record JABXKR010000221.1, read on the forward strand.
TCAGTACCAAACTACTTTATCTTTACCCATATAGGGTACTGAATGAAAAGTAATAATTCATAATCATAGCAATCGCATAATTTTGTAATCTAATACCATTCCGCAAAACTAATTGATCTGTTTTAATAGGGAAGTGCGGTTTTAACCGCGCAATATCATAGGCGCGACTGAAGAACCAGGGTTCGCTGAGCTTACCCGCTCATAAACCTGAACTGGCGTTCAATTCGCCAAACTTCCATGAATCGGTCATAATATTAAGCTGATTGGTATGATTTCACTCTGCTTTCGGGAATGGACTCGATTGACAAGTTAATTAATGAGATTGGTATCACTATTCATATTTAACAATCTTAAGTTTAAATTCAGCTTCCCTTAAGTTCCGTTTGTTGCAATAAAAAGTTGCTATATTGGCGGGCTGAATCGCACTATTTTCAGTGATAAAAAATGCAATGGAACTTAAAGCTGTCTGAGTTAACCAAAGTAGCGCATTTTATCGCTCTACTTCTAAGGGAGTTTAATTATGATCGTTTTTCTGAAAAATAAATTAAGAAACTTTGACAGATAAAAAATGATTCCAAATTAGAGGCTGAATTAAAACCTAATGGTCAAGTTAAACGCGTTTTAGTTATGCGTAATAATAAAAGAATTGGTAATATTTTATTTCTTATTACCTTTGTTTGCCAAGTCCGACTTGCCTACTCAACTCAGGCTAAGCAAATCAACACAGTGCAGCTGTTTTCGCGTATTTCTGCGTTAAATCAGCGACTACTAATAGCCAGCTATTGCTACGCTGATTTGCTTTGAACTGCACAAAACTATCAACATTGTATGATATAAAAACTTAACTCCATGATATTAAATAGTATTGCACTTTCATCATCCCGAGCTGAGGTTAATCAAATTGCTATTAGTGCAAAGCATTTTATGAATTAAGTATTATGCGTTCCGTGCGGCCAATTTCTTACCAATAATTAATATCGGCGCAAGAATGCAAATGCAGATCACGAACCACTGGAAATTATTTACCCCGGCTATTGCGGCCGTCTGGGTTTTTAATTGCCCGCTTAGCAGTGCGGCAACTCGGGCTGGTGTCGCTTCCTGCATGCCGTTTTGCAGGACCTGAACCATCGCATTTTGATATTTAATAAAGGCATTATTGCTTGCATTAAAGTTTTCACCCAGCACATTTACCACGCTAGAGACCTCTTTGCTCATTAAACGGGAGAGCAGAGCCACCCCCGCAAGACCACCTAGTGTCCTGAAAAGATAAAAGTAACTGACTCCTTGAGGTATATGCTTTTTATCAAAGCTGGAAAGAATAGAGATAGTCACGGTAACATTGAGAACGCCGACACCAAAACCGCGTAATAACAGCGCCAGCCACATATCACTTTCACCGCTATAGGCATTGCTGCTGGAAAGGAATGCACTGGAAATCAGAATCATCAGTACCCCTATTGGGACGACCATATCCGATTTTAAGCGCGGATGATTGCTGATCCAAATACTAACCAGCAGTCCCAGTAGCATAGTGCTGAACGCGGGAATCTGGATCCATCCCAGCTCACTGTGGCTGTACTTCAACACTCCGGCAAGGTAACTGCCAATCAGCATAGAAGTGCCTAACACGGCAAATCCAGCCAGCGCACCATTGTACATAGAGACTTTATTCTTTGCTGAAAGCAGCACATCGGATCGAATGTATTCGCCGTTTCCCCAATGTTTTTTGATGGCAAAAACACAAAGCAGCAGCAGACCGGCAGTTATCATGGCGGCGTCAATGATCACCGGGCTGTCAAACCAGTTGTAAAACTGGCCGCGCATCAGCACAAATACCACACCGGAGATGGCTGCTGTCATTAAGCAAGCCTGGATCAGATTGAGTGTGACAGGCTGTTTCTGATCTTTACAAGGGAAGGGGCGTAACCAGATCCAGCATAAAAAGATAATGTAAAAAATGATCTGCACAGCGAAAGAAAATTGCCAAAGACTGCTTTCAGCCAGCTCGGCTAAAATCCATGGGTATACCCCAAAAGGTAAAAGGGTGGTCATCAGCAGCATACTGCCTTCAGCATAAGCGATATCTCTGATTGTTAAATTTCGCAGTACCAAGACTTGTGCCGCGACGATCATTGCGCTGGCGGCAATACCGTGGCCAATCCATGCCAAATAATGTAATACAGCTGCAGTTGTAAAAGCACTTATTATGGCACTGAGTAAACCGATAATAACACCGGCAATCAGTAAGCGGATGGCGCCAAAGCGATAAGTTAACCAAGAGGCAAAAGGCAGCATTAGCAACTGCGCCATGATATAGAGTATATTGAACCAGGATCCATCATCAGCCGATAAACCCAGTGCCCCAGCCATCTCTGCAGAACTGGCGTTATAGATGGCTGAGGTGATACCAAACGGGATCATTAGCAGCGATAGCAGCAAGATAAGTTCATAACGGCGATTCATAGTTACACCCCTACATTACGAGGGCTTACAGCGTTATTTGCGTGAATAATAACTTCGGCGGAAAGTCCAGGAACGACACGTCCTTTAAGCCCGGCAGGGATCTGCAAGGCAATTTTCACTGCAACGCGCTGCACCACTTTGACGAAGTTACCTGTGGAATTATCAGGTGGAAGCAAGCTAAATTGGCTGCCGGTAGAGGGGGAGATACTAGTCACAATGCCTTTGATCTGTGTATCAGGGAACATGTCCAGTAGCACATCCACTTTCTGCCCTGGTTTTACATTGGTCAGCTGGGTCTCTTTATAATTCGCTTGTAACCACAGATCATCGACGGGCACTATCGCCAGAATACCAGCACCCGCTTTAACAAACTTACCCGCTTGCAGGGAGCGATTGCCCACTATACCAGTGATTGGCGCGCGTATTTTAGTGTCTTCCAGTGCAAGTTCAGTCAGTGCAAGCCCAGCTTTGGCCTGCTGTTGCTGGGCGATAATTTGCGAATGCTCACTATGTAAGGTTTTAAGCTGTTGCTTAGCTGCCGCTAGCGTGAATTTTCCTGCTTCTAGGTTGGCACTGGTTTTGATTGTGGTGGTTTTTTGTAAGTCGTGTTTGGTCTTACTGATAGCGCCAGTTTTTACCAGCTTGGAATAACGCAGTAACTCTCTTTTTTGTAATTCATTTTCTGCTTTTAGCATATCGAGGTGAGCGGCCGCTTCTTGGATCTTCAGCTGCTGTAAATTTATTCGTGCCAGATTATTATCTAATGTCGCTTCTGATGCAGCCAAGGCTGCCTGTGCCTGATCTCGATGAGCGATATAATCTCGGTTATCTATGGTTGCCAGTAGTTCACCAGCTTCAACTAACTGATTATCAGTGACAAATATTTTCGTAATACGGCCGGAGGCTTCAGCGCTTATCTGCGTGATCTCAGCATGAACATAAGCATTTTCAGTTTTTACTTGATCGGCTTTTGGGGCAAAGGCGTTATAGAGCACCCCTGCAGAAACGGCTAAGGCCAAGGTGACCACAACAGCTTTGATTTTTGTCTTCATATCTTATATCCTCACTTATCATACAACTTTGTACCGTACTGTACGGTACGATAGCTCATCGGCTATATATTGATCAAGTAATATTTGCTGTTAAGCCGAGAAATATAGGTCAAAAGAGTCAATCGCAGTTATCTGCTATGGATATCGTGCTGCCTTTAAAAGGTGCTAACCGTAATATCATAGAAGAGCGTGGGTATAAATTGCATATATTGCATGTTATGAAACGAACTGTTCTAATATAGCGAAAAAAGAGGTAGTTATGCGTCCATCAACCCTAATAAAGCGCCAAAACATTATTGCGGTAGCAACCAAGCTGTTTTTCGAGCAAGGTTATCCTGAAACCAGTCTGGATCAAATAATCGAACAATGTGGAGGCTCAAAACAGACCCTGTATCGTTATTTTGGTGACAAAAAGGGGATTTTGGTCGAAGTCATTACCCAATGTACCGAAGAGATGGAAGCCGTATTTCAGTTTGAATCTGACTGCGATATCCCGCTGTTCGAGCAGTTAACTCAGTTTGCTCGTGAATATATTAAGACCCTTTGTGCGCCGGAATTTATTAATATGTACCGAGTTGTAGTCGCTGAATCACGCCACGATAAAGAACTGGCTGAATTTTTCTTGTCCCGTGGCCCGCAACATTTTCGTCATATTCTTATTGATTTTCTGCTTAGCCAGGTTGAGCTGGGGAAACTTAAGTTAGATGATCCTAAATTGGCCAGCATTCAGTTGCTGGGGCTGCTAAAAGGTGATTATTTTCAGGAAGCGTTAGTAGGCATCGCGACCCCAAGCGAGCAGGAAATAAAGCAATACGCAGATCAGGCCGTGAAATGTTTTTTACAAGGATGCAGTGCATAAATATATAATGACATAGCTGATGCGCTTCTCCAGTCTATGATCCATTTACAATTAAGATTTTGCCTAGCTCCATCGGAGGTTGCACCAGCCGTTATCTGATTCCATCTGTTAACTTGTAAACCTCCATATTACTGTTTTTTCTTTGCCACGTGATATCGGTAATAATATCAGGCAGCCCTTCCTGTCGTTTCTGCATCTCTGTTGATACTTTCGCAGACGGTATGCAGCAAAGAGTTAACCAAGCTCTTTGTGTGTATCAGCCCGGTAAAATTATGCTATTGTTTTTTATGTGAGTATTCATATTAGTTTGTTTAACAAGAACTATTATGGCTTTACTTTTACTAACCCGCGAATTGCAGGCTAGCACCTGCGGGAAGTCATTATATCTAGCTAATAAAAAAGGGGGATAATTGGAAAT
>JABXKR010000231.1 GCA_013619145.1 Psychromonas sp.
GTGACAGCAGCTTGTACAAATCCTCTAAACAGGCTGCGGATACTCTCGATAAGTCGTCGGTTTTCAATGGCAATGGCAGATTGACTGGCCAGCGCCCGCAACAGATGGCAGACACTATCATCAAACGGGACCACATTTTCACGGGTGATTACATGAGAGCTGAGGCGGATATCCGGCTGGCGGGTTCTATTGATAAATTGTAATACGCCAATAACCTCTCCCCGGTGGTTTTGTATCGGCAGTGCCAGCAGTGATCTGCAGCGGTAACCTGTGGCATCGTCGAAGATGCGGTTGAACTGGTAGGGGGCATGCTCCAGTTTGTAGACATCATCAATATTTAGCTCGCAGCCATGGGTTGCCACATAACCTGAGATGCTACTGTCATTGAGGGGAAAACGCTGCTCCTCAAAGCGAAAATCGATGGAGGCATTTTGAGTTAATTTAAGTACAAGCTGGCCTTTTTTACTGTCTTTGTTATCAAGCAGAAACAGGGACGCGGCGTCACAGCAAGCCAGTTTTCGTCCCTCGTTGAGGATCCTAATCAACAGAGCTGCCAGGCTTTTTTCTGCCGAAAGTGCGATGCCGATATCCGTCAGTCTCTTCAAGCTGATTGATTTGTCTGACAGCAGTTGTGTTAGTTGCTCCTGCTGCCTGCATTGAATATATTGCTGTAGCGCGGATTCGATATGTTTCAGGGTTACCCTCTTTTTAAACCCTTTGGGCACATAGAGATCGGCTTCAATATTTAGCTGCTCTTCGGCAATAACTAGTAGTGACTCGGGCTTGTGCCAGCCGCTCGTTGATCCCTGAGTCAATTCCTCCAGCAACTGTTGATCAAGGATCAGCAGGGCAGGGGAAAGCTGCTGCAACTCCTGTTCACTGCTGATCTGAATACAGCTCAGCTGCTTATTAAGGTATTTTTGAATACCAGAGGCTGAAAATGCAGCACCGTGCGCTATAACCAGTTGCTGATGCAAGTATGTATCGTCAGTGAGATTCATAATTGTTTCCTTATTCCACGTTATTAGAATAGTTCAGCTTTAGTAAAGGGGAGCTGTTTTGCTCATTGAATTTAAATATTTATGCTATCTGGCGCGGGGAAACAGAAGTACAGGGATAAATAAAGATAATCGCGAAAGAGATTACTTTATTTAATGAGGAGGAAGATAATTAATGATAAAAATGGTGGGTATATAAATGCAGATGCTCGTATTCCCCATCTAAACAATGCCCGTTGTCGTAAATAAACTATACTTTTGAGTATAGCGGCAAATTGGTGAATGTAATGATGGATAAGCAACCGGTCGAGTTTTTTCCCACCCGCTTTTGGCATAAAGAGCATGAGGGAGATCAAAAGAAGGGGGAGTTGGTCACTTGTGACGTGTGTCCCCATCATTGTCATTTACGAGAAGGCAAACGCGGCATATGTTACGTGCGAATGAACCATCAGGGTGAAATCGTGCTGACCAGCTATGGTCGCTCTTCGGGTTTTTGTATCGATCCGATTGAGAAAAAACCGCTCAACCACTTCTACCCCGGTTCGCGGGTGATGTCATTTGGCACTGCCGGTTGCAACCTCTCCTGCAAATTCTGCCAAAACTGGGAGATCAGTAAATCACGTGAGGTCGATACCCTTTGCGATACCGCCATGCCGGAGCAACTGGCCCTGGCAGCCAAAAGACAGGGCTGTAAAAGTCTGGCCTATACTTATAACGATCCGGTGATCTTTATGGAGTATGCCATCGATGTTGCCTTGGCCGCCAAGGCATTGGGACTAAAGAGTGTCGCAGTGAGTGCCGGTTTCATGTGTGATGAACCCAGGGTTGAATTTTATCGCCATATGGATGCCGCCAATATTGATTTAAAAGGCTTTACCGAGGAGTTTTATCATAAAATATGCCACGGCCACTTGCAGCCTGTATTGGATACTTTGCTGTATCTTAAACATCAGACCTCAGTGTGGTTTGAAATAACCACTTTATTGATTCCCGATGAAAATGACAGCGATCAGGAATTACACCAAATGTGTCAATGGATAGCTGAAAACCTCGGCCTGGATGTGCCGCTGCATTTCAGCGCCTTTCACCCGGATTTCAAGATGATGGATAAGAAGTGCACGCCGCTGGCGACTCTGTTGCGGGCAAGAAAGATTGCCCTGAGCTACGGTCTGCATCATGTGTATTGCGGCAATGTACATAATACCGAGTCAGACAGCACTTTTTGCCCCAATTGTCGGCATCTGCTAATTGAAAGGGACTGGTATCAGCTGGGGAAATATCATCTGGATGAGCATGGGCATTGTTTGAATTGCGGGCAGCCATTAGCCGGACGGTTTGCCGGGCCGAAGGAGAATTTTGGACGGCGGCGGATCCCGGTCAGACTGGGTTGATGGCATTGCTTAGATACTGTGCCGGGCTTGTCATCAGTCATATCACTACCGTAGAAATTGAGATCTACGTAATTTGATAAAATAACCTTTACAAGTTCAAGCTAACACCATGAATCATATGGACTTTTAAAAACTCATAAGTCATCAATTAAAAAATTAACTATCTAAGTCGGTTAGGAGCGTTTGCGAGTTAGCTTTCTAGGTCGGGGCAGATAGCGTGGGGATTTTTGACCAACGCTAAACCGATCACAGTGATGATGTTCGATTTGCCTGAAACCGAGCATTACGAAAGTTGATATCTGAACAACGTTGAGATATTAGCTTGTTAGAGTGACGGACTGATCTTCAGTACAAGCAATAACTTGGAGCTTCCCGCACTTGCTAAAGGTTTCAATGTCAAAGCTGGCTGCACCAATCAAAGGCCAAAACCCTTGCTCAGTAATTCATACTATTGGTAGGCATGCACTCATTGTGTACGAATAATTTCCTGGAACATTACGATGTTTGACATGATTTTTTATATAACCTATACCTCATAAAGACTGCTGATAAAGTTTGTTTAATCATTACGTCATTCATGAGTGCTTCAATGGAAAATCCAGGGCGTTCAAGATGGAGATATTCCTAAAGATTTATTCATTAATTGAAAGGGGCTCTCATGTTACTTATTGGTAATTGTAAGAAAATATTAACTGTTTTTCTGCTAACCATTTTTTGGGGCAGTGCGAATGCGCAGGGCTTAAATAATATTGAAATGCTGACGGAAGCATACCCTCCCTATAATTTTAATGAGGGGGGATTACTCAAGGGAATTGCAGTGGATCTGTTAGTCGCCGCATCTCATAAAATGGATATGCCTATTAAACGCGGAAAAATAAAACTTCAGCCTTGGGCTCGGGCGTACCGTAAAGCGCTGGCTGGTCCTAACATCGCTCTTTTTGCAATGACTCGTACCGAAGCGCGTGAAAACAAATTCAAGTGGGTCGGTCCTATTGCAAAAACGCGGATTGTAATTTTGGCTAAAAAAAGCAGCGGAATAAAAATATCATCATCAGAAAACCTTCATAACTATGAGATAGGGGTTATTAGAGATGATATCGGCGAGCAGTTAATTCGGGCTTTGGGAGTGCCGGATAACAAAATACAAAAGGGAGCTAGTGCTAATTCTTTAGTTAAAAAACTTAATGTCGACCGTATACAGCTTTGGGCATATGAAGAAAATGTGGCACGCTGGTTTATAAAAACGAACGATCTTGATAATGAAAATTTTGTTGTTGTGCATGTTTTAAAAGAAGCCGAGTTATATTACGCATTTAGTAAAGATGTTAATGATCTGCTTATTGATAGTCTGCAGAAGGGAATAGATCAAGTGAAGTCGGCACAGGGTAAAATAGGTAAATCGCTTTATGAAGATATTTTGAGTAACTACCTGTAGGCTGATTTTTATGATCCGTTGAGCCTTGAGTATCGTTGTTCATAAATTAGTATCGGCAGATTAAAAATTTAAGCACTGTAGCTTTACATCCGCTATTTTGCCGGAACGTTCTAATTTATTTACTTCTCATTTAAAAAATAGTTTTAATTCAAGTGCTTACTTGTAGTGTTTGGATATCATAAGATGAAATGATTCGAGAGGATTGGTTGTAATGGGAGCAAAAAACAAATCCTCATTTTTAATAAGCCCTGTATTCAGCCCCGTTTCCTATCCAACCAAGATCTCATAACTAGCAAAATAAATATCACAGCGGAGGAGTAAAACCAATTAGCTTAATATTGTGTTCTATTTTCAGAAGTTTGGCGAATTGAATGCCAGTTCAGGTTTATGAGCGGGTAAGCTCTGCGAACCCTGGTTCTTCAGTCGCGCC
>JABXKR010000326.1 GCA_013619145.1 Psychromonas sp.
AATTTTTCTTTTTGCCATGTCATGGGATGTTTCGCCATTGGGCTGGTATAGTGGCGCAAAATCAGCAGGGGATTTGCCAATAATGTCGTTCCTTGCTGTCTTCCATATCTTGCAGGTCTGGGAGCTACATTCGACAATGGTTTCGGTCAATATCAACGCCCCTTTATCAGTGGCTTCCAGCATAACGGAGCCAATCAAAGTTCCGAAGCGCGGGCTTAACTGCTGTTCTAAACCACGGGCACGGCCTATTGAACTAAGCCATTTGTCAGGGAAATTTGGATTATATTCAAGTAATGACTGAGCGTTTTGTTTACTGAGGCGGATATGTTGAGCGATCAATTTATCGGTTAATTTCAGCTCTAAATCTAAGGAAATTAAATTATCTCGAACAATTTGCAATTGCCGCTGTACAAGGTTTTCAGTACCTTTATATTCACGTAAATGGTGAGCAAACTCATCTTCAGTTATGCCGTTTACTTGTAGATTGCGCCAACTTTCTTGTTGGTCTTTATAAAACAGCTGCGCAGATCGAGATGAGTCCACTATGTTCAGTAGCTGGTGTTGTTGAACGCGAAGCAACTCCTGATTTGATTGAACATCAGTAGACAGCCTCACGCCGACAATGCTAATAGCAAACATAAACAGCCCAGGAAGAACGACACCAAGTAGTTCTCTTGTTCCTATCAATAACGGCTGTCGATTATAAAAATTCATCGGTACGCGCACTTTAACTCCTTAATTAAACAACCGTCTAAGTGGTCCCCAAAAGAAGTTGACGCCTCACACACCCAGTTCAAGATCACTTAACCGCCTCAGCTAATAATTGGCTTGCCTTTAATGGGCTTAATTGGCCGTCATTCCAAAACTCAGAAACCACTTCATAAACATTGGTCAGCTTATCGAGAGGCATTGCCATATGAGTGGCTACGCTGGGTAATTGTCTCCCATTTTTTCCAGCATCCGAAAAATCACGCATAGAAGCCTGAGCACAGGTATCAAATCCATCTGCTGAAATATCAACTCGGACAGGAATCGAACCCTTTATTTGATTAAATTTCTGCTGCACTTTTGTCTCTAAAAGAGATTTCGCAAATGCTTCCTGTGCTTTAAGCTGATCAGCTTTTTTTACCTTAAACATGGCAAAAGCATCAACAGTATAGCTAAAAGAACCTTGGGTTCCAGGGGAGGGAACACACGCGTATTGTTTGCCAGCCTGCATGTTTGCCGCAATAAACTCTCCTTTGGCCCAGTCCCCCATAATCTGCATACCCGCTTTACCACGAATGACGAGTGCAGTTGTCAAATTCCAATCTCGTCCTGGCGATCTACTATCCGTATAGTTTCTAAGTTTACGAAACAACGCGAATGCACGCTGCATAGTGGCACTTGTTAACACACTTTCATTTAAGTCTACAAAGGCGCGCCGATAAAATTCAGGTCCGCCAACGCTTAAAACAACAGATTCGAATAAAACAGTGTCCTGCCAAGGCTGGCTGCCGTGCGCAAGAGCAATGTAACCGGCCTTTTTTATCTTATCAAGAGCAAGGAAAAAATCATCAAGTGTCGTTGGTACCTCTTGAACACCAGATGCTTTTAACACTTCGAGATTAACCCACAACCAATTCAAACGATGAACATTGACCGGGACAGCCACATAATGGCCGTTATATTTCATTTGTGATCCGATAGAGGGGGGTAATATCGTGTCCCAGTTTTCTGCTAAAGCAAGTTTATCCAGATTGGCAAGCATACCTCTCTCTGCCCAAGAACGAATTTCAGTCCCTTTCATCTGCGCAGCTATCGGTGCAGAGCCCGTTGCAACACGCTGAGTGAGTACAGCTCTCGCATTTTCACCGCCACCGCCGTCGACAGCAAAGTCCATCCATTGATGTCCCTTAGACTGAACAGCCTTCTTAATTTCAACCAAAGCGCGAGACTCACCTGCCGATGTCCAAAAATGTAATACCTCCACTTCAGCTGCAAAGGTTAAAATTGGAAGCAAAAATAATAGGGACGCTAATTTAATGAAACTCTTCATTTTGGATTCCTTCCAAGGTGAGTTAGGCTCACTACATTGCTCTGACACTGATAATCGTATCAATAATGCAATTTTAATAAAGATAGCAAATCAGTCACTTTCGGCCAGATTAATTGCGGCTAAGTGATTAAACTATTGACCCTGAGCAACTAGTGGATATATATCCGGCCTCTTATAAGTGGAAGTTTTTTTCATGGCTTCTCACAAACTGCCAGCTCCAATACGTGGGGGAGTAAACCGGAGTCACAATCATTGTGCAAAACAAACTAAATACAGGCTGGCTTGAATAACTATAGCATTATTTTCATTGGGTTAGGCACTTACAAAGAGTCTGATGAAGTAGCTTATTGCGAAGATGAGAGGCTAAACAAACCGCTACACTTCGGATGCGTTGTAAATACCAAGCAAGCGATCAAAAAGTAACTGCATCAATTGCAATCAAAGTACCCAAACGCAACATTTTACTTTGTCTGTGAAGCCGTCTTTGCGGTTATTACGTTTACCCTTTATACCAGCCTCTGGTACTGCGGCTATGTCGTTGTACCTTCCTTAATCCCTAAAAAAGCAGTACCTCTAAAGCTTTTCTAATGCGCTTGAAGTTCATTTTTATATTGTTCAACAAATAGAATTCGTTGTTCAGTGAGTGGATGAGTAGAGAAAAAGTCAGATTTTGAACGCTGTGATGTGTTTGATTTTTCTTTATCTCTATCTAAGCGCTGCATAATTTGAGCAAAGCTATCAAGTGGTAAATCAAAGTGATCAAGCTGATCCAACGCATATCTATCAGCCTCTTTTTCAAACTGCCGGGAATAAGATAAATCCACCAATAAAGTCGGCAAACCGGTAATTAAATCAAATGTATCAACATCACCAGTAATGAATATTACCGCCAGAGTCACCATAGAACCTTGCAGCATCCGCCGTAACATATGCTTATGTTCAAGGTGCCCTAATTCATGAAAAAGTATTGCTAATAATTCATCGTCACTTTCCGCTAATTCAACAAGCTTATCAGTAAAAACAATTTCTCCTCCCGGTAATGCAAACGCATTGGCCCCCATACCAGATCGAAATAGAAGCTTAGGTTTTAATCTTGCATGAGCTTGAATATAAGGCAGGAATAAAAGATCAATATGCTGACGACGCGATTCATCAAGCGCAGAGGGATCAAATAACGTAGCGTCTAAAAGATCCAAACTACTAGTGGAATTTTCAGTTACAAATTCCGGCAATTGGTAAGCAAGGGTTTCAGATAGTTTAGGAATGCCGTAAACAAAAGAGGCCCAGACAATAGCCAGGGTAGCAAGTGTAAAAATCATTACCAAAGATAAATTTGTTTCTAATTTATGCAAAATAGAAGTGGATTTTGATCCACTAAAAATAGCAATTAATTGCGAAATACCATTATTATCTTCTGTAATAAATAACTCATTATCACCAAAAGAGATTTCCCTTGGCGTATTACCAAGCTGAGGAGTGATTTTTAATTGTGAAAATGCTAATGAAAAAAGCGTTTCACAAGAGATAGGATCAGTATTTAGCTGCTCCTCTTCATCTATTATAAAAGTGATCGGCTCATTTTCATTTACAGCCAGCAAACGCACTTTATGGCGTTTGCTGGTTTTTCCATCTAAGTAAATCCCTGTAATAAACATATTATTTATGATTCTTATTATGCGAAGTCAAATACTTCCCCAAACTCTTCACCAAGAGCACTAACATTTTCTTGTTCTGCCGCAGAGAACCCTTCTAAATCACTCGCAGCATGCATAACTAAACAGGAGCTCATATATTTGGCAACTCTTACTTTTGCAGCTGGAAGATATAAACCAAAGGTAATTAAAGTAAAGAACAGGTTATGTAAAATGACTTTAGTTAACCCGGACATAGTTAAATTGGCATCAAAATGATGATCTAAAAGAGAAGTGCTTTTATAAAATAGATTACTCGTTGATACAACGAAATAAACTATCACAGCAAAATAAGCACAGCCCATAAGAAGCAATGATAAAATGGACATTTCAGGAATAAAATAACTAATAGCGGCAATGGGTAAAGCGCAGGCAATTGCGATACCTATCATGGTCAAAAAAATCATTCCATAATCTTTGTAAGTAGCTTTAAAGCTAAACTTACTCGTCCCATAAGCACTGTTATTAACTAAATATTCATTAGATTTGAGTATAGCTAACGGGAATAAAATACCTAGCGTTAAAACACCGATTAAAGGCCAAATAAAGAGTACCATAGCGGCTTGACCATAAGAGGCTTTAAAACGAAATTGAATATTTGCGTAAGCCGACATGCGGTGATTAAATTCAAGTGATTTATTAATAAAGTACGGCATTGCAATAAGCAGTAATACTAGCAAAACACCGCCTGCAATAGGGTTCAAGTTAGATATAACATTAAAAGCGATGAATGCCAAAATAGCAATGATTCGACTTTTTAATATCGCTTTAGGATCAGCTAAATAACTAAAGTTGGAATTATTAAGATACAAATTAGAATAAAAATACTGATTACTTCTAACTTTTGCCCAAGCTGAATAGATACCAAAGGTGACAATAGTCAGCAACACATTAACTATCCATATCTTGAAGTATTCAGTACCATCACCACGAAACTCAAAATTCAATAGCCCCTTGCTACTTACAGCAGCTTGTTCTATTTCAGTAGAAACAGTGTCCATATTAAACATTCCTTATTTTAATAAATTGTATTTTAAAAGAGATAAAAAAATCACACTGATAAACCAGCCCATCTATTTACCCATCAAACAACACTTAAAAAACATTATTCAAAGAATCAAATACAAAGCCGGAAAAAATCAAATCAATAATATACAAAGTGAAACATCAAAACAAGGTGAATTATATGTTTTAATTACATTTTAACTAATCTTGGATATATCAAAGCCAGCGAGGTTAAGCGAATAAATAGAAAGAGAAGGCTAGACAGCCAAGCTTTTTTGCAGGCATTAAATCAGCTTATAACCCTGAAGATTTTTTTATCACTCTTTTAAAAGAATTCGCCAGAGCCCTGCCCGGGCACCCGCGAAACCTTTCTTTATCCTGCTATAAATACTATAAATTTAAATCAAAAAACGCCAGCTTACGACTCCACAACGGAGCAGCTAACGGAGCAGGATTAGCCGCCTTATAGGGGATTAAACTGTCAGGCTCGGCAAGCAGTAAACGCCAAAACTTAATGCTTAAACTGTCTACGCTGTGAGATTCTGCATTAGCCAGTAAAACTAAACCTATCTGTTTCTCTTTGGAATAAGCAATCAGCGCTCTAAACCCTTCTACCCAGCCGCTATGCAGATATAAAGTATCATCTTTATACTGATATACCCGCCAGCCGATGCCGTAATGAGCATCATCAATAATGCCCTTCCAGCTTCTGCGTCTTAAATCTTTAACAGTGCGAACAACCGGCTCCCTGACTTTATCTAAGAGCGGCTCTGAAATAACCTCTGGGGTATTGCCTAACTGCGCGATAAGCCACTTGCTCATATCCTCAATGCTGGCATTCACACCAGCAGCCGCACCGACTTTATAAAAATCCGGGTTAACCTTAACCTGGTGCCAGGGACCACGACGACTGACTGTAATATGTGGATAAGCTTTATTCGCCGTATCCTGATAAGCATCATAACCAACACTGGCATTAACCATATCCAGCGGCGAGAAGATCATGTTCTGCATCACTTCTTCGTAGGTTTTTCCTGCATTACGCTCGACCACTTCTTCAATAAAGCTAAATAATACATTCTGATAACCGTAACATTTACCCGCGGAGCAGGCCGGCTCTAATGCAGAAAATTTATCAATAACCTGGCTAAATACAAACCGCCCTTTTAAATAACCGTCGAAGGCATTTGGTACTAAACCACTACTGTGGCTAAGTATATGTTTGATAGTTATCTTTTCAGCCTGCCCGGCTTTTTTAAGCTTAAATTCAGGGATGTATTCAACAATAGGATCGTTCCAGGAAAATTTATTCTGCTCAACCATCAGCGCGGCCAGCTCTGCGGAAAATGTTTTTGATACCGAAGCGAGCCTGAATACTGTCTGCGGGTTAACTGCTTGAGGCGCTTTTTTACCTCTAATACCATAGGTTTCCATAGCAGAAACCTGGTCGCCGCGAACAATGGCAAAAGCGGCCCCGGGAATATCAGCAGACTGCATTGCCTGTTGGAATTCCGCAGAAAAATCACTTTCTAATTTGAACTGCAATAAGGGCACGGCCTGTGTCGGCAGCCCTGCACTTAAAAAAACAACAACCAGTAAAAATAATAAGTTATAACTCAAGAAAACTCCCAAAAGACAATAGGCTAAAAATGCAATATACGCCCTATCGCCATTATACTATTGCACTTCGTAGATAAAAGATTTGTATTACGCCCTTTATCAATTATTGCAAAGTATTAATAAATTCTTTTTCGTATTTATTTACCTTATACAAATAATTACGAGCTTCAGCAATCGGGTTTTTAGTTGTTAAATTATCATAAATCTGCTGACTATTTTTTCTATTCATCACCTTCACCGCTTCCGTTCTATTGGAATGAAACGTTTTAAATACATTACCAGCGCCTCCGTTATAGGCGGATATCACAGCATAATGCCGACCTAAATCGTTTTTTACATCTTTCAGGTATCTTGTATTCAAAATCTTTAAATATGCCGTTCCAGTATCTATATTATTACTTGGTGAAAATAGGTAAGCTTTCGTTGGTTGATCTTGACGATTTTTTACCTTTTGGAAAACATCTTTACCAGCCGTTTTAGGGATAACCTGCATCAAACCATAAGCATTTGCATGAGAAACTGCATAAGGGTTAAAACTGCTTTCGGTTTTAATTATTGCGTAAATAAGGCTTTCTTTAATGTTATAACGTTTACTGGCTTGCTGAACTAAAGTCGAATACTTATAGCTGCGGATCTCTTCACTATTTTTAACTAAGTCAAATTCCACTGAATATATTTTTTTATTACCGCTATATTTAGTTTCTAACTTATTATCGATTAGGTTCTGAGCATAACGTTCTGCTCTCCATTTCCATCTAATTGGCTGTTTATCTTCATCTAAAACCTGCTTATATAAAAATGGCTCTGCTTTTAATTCAGGGATCTCTTTTGATGAAAAAATATCTACATCATTTACTGAATCAGGTGTCAGTAATGTAGTGACAATGGCGCTTTTTAAATGTGTCAAAGATGAATATTTTGAAATTGTTTCAACACGAACAATTCCCTTCTCAAAATCGATAAAAGCCCGATCCTGATAATTATTAGTATATTTAACATATTTTTTTCTCTGCGGAAGTTGTATTTCTTTTTCTCCCCATATTTTATCTATATTTTTTTCAAGTTGAGAAAACATAATGACCGCGGATCTGACATCTTTTTCTATTTCATCGGGGTGCTTTTTATAATGTTCAATACGTTTTTTCGCCTCCTTTTGTACAAATTGGTAGCGATTAGTTCCACTACAAGCAGTTAATAAAAGAAGACCTAACATTGTTGCAATTAACGTTTTCACGAAAAGATCCTTATTCGCTTTTTGTCCTGTAACCTCTCCATTTGTCTCTTTATTTTTAATAAATATAGAAGGTTACAGGCGATTTAAATATTTGTGTGTTTTCCTGCACATTATGCTGCGAAGGCAAAATATTGAAAAGCCCCAAGATCAAAGAATAAGCAAATATAGAGGCCCCAGATAAATATAATTAATCATATGAAAAAGTCGGGATACCCAAACCTTTTTTAGCTTCTAAAACAGCAAACCAACTCGGCAAGGTATTCCCTTCCATTTTCTTGTGATGAACAAACGCTTTAGCAAGGAAAATCATGGATCAAATTGAACGCCAGTTCAGATTTATGAGCGGGCTAGGCTCTGTGCACCCTGTTTTCTCTTGCTGTTGAGAGAGCATGACTGAGTCGATTATTTTTCATCTTTTGCTTATCAAGGCAAAAGGCAATACACGATCCCATTTGTTTTCCAATAAATATTTCCCGGCTCAATGAGATTGTAAAACGATTTTGTATTCAATATGGTGATGCTAGCCCAAGGCTGCATAACAACTATGCAAAGCCTGAATACGCCAGCCAAAATCACTTTAACTGCTTATTTTCAAGAGTTAGTTCACACCTCAATACATCAATCAAATACCAACCCGATTTTGACAGGATAGTATTACAAATAGCCAGTAATTAACCACACAAGCGTTATTAAGTTAAGTACATTTAACAGCATGAAAAATAACTTTCATTATATTGCAAGGCATAAGATGCCATTTATCAAACAAGTAATGATCGATTTATTCACCAGTTTATTTGCTGCCAGTATGATATTAAAAAATTTATTAATTGCGTAATATCCCATTTACTAGCAACAGCAAAATGTAATTTAGCAGAAAATATTTTACTGAATATGAGGTTTAAAATGACATTTAAAGATGATTTTATATGGGGCGCTGCTGCAGCGAGTTACCAGATTGAAGGTAACACACAACTTATTGATGGCTGCCAAGAGTCAGTATGGGATATGTGCAGTCGTAAAAAAGGCTTTGTCCATGGCGGTAATACCGGGTTTATAGCTTGTGATCATTACAATCGCTATAAAGAAGATGTGGCCATTATGAGTGATATGTCACTGCAGGCATACCGACTAAGTATCATGTGGCCTCGCGTTATGCCTCAGGGTATTGGCAAAGTAAATGCTCAAGGGTTAGATTATTATGATCGTTTAATTGATGAATTATTAAGTAAAGGCATTGACCCTTGGGTTACTCTTTTTCATTGGGATTACCCCATGGCGCTTTTTCATAAAGGCGGCTGGTTAAATGATGACTCAAGTGACTGGTTTGCAGAATACACCCGCGTTATTGTTGATAAACTTTCAGACAGAGTTAGCCATTGGTTTACCTTAAATGAGCAAGCTTGTTTTATTGGCAATGGACATCAAAATGGGACACATGCCCCGGGCTTACAGCTGGCCAATAAAGAGGTCAATAGAGCCTGGCATAATGCACTTTTAGCACATGGTAAAGCGGTAAAAATCATTAGAGAAGAGGCGAAATCCCCCGCCAAAGTGGGCGCGGCTCCCTGCTTTCGCACTGCCGTTCCTTTTAGTCACTCTCCCGAGGATATTGAAGCCGCTCGTCAGCATACATTCAATATGCTTGATGACTCTATGTTTAACGCCACTTGGTGGATGGATCCGGCTTTTAAAGGAGAATATCCAGAAGACGGGCTGGCACTATTTGCAGATGACGCGCCAACCATTAAAGAGGGGGATATGGATATTATCTGCCAGCCTTTAGATTTTGTTGGTTTTAATGTTTATAGTTCTGCGTTAGTTAAAGCGGGAATTGATGGCAAACCAGAGGTGGTAGACTACCCGAGCGATCACCCTATGACCTATTTTAAATGGCCTGTCAGCCCGGAGTCTCTTCGCTGGGGCACGCAATTTTTGTATGAGCGTTATAAAAAACCGATTATCGTTACCGAAAACGGCTTAAGTTTAAATGACTGGGTTAGTTTAGATGGTAAGGTGCATGATCCAAAACGCATCGATTTCTTAAACCGTTACCTTTTAGGTACGAAACAAGCAATTGAAAATGGCACTGATATCATTGGTTATTTTCAGTGGTCTATTCTTGATAATTTTGAATGGGCAGAAGGATACAGTCAGCGATTTGGAATGGTCCATGTTGATTATGCAACGCAAAAGCGAACAGTCAAAGATTCTGGGCATTGGTATAAAGAGGTGATTGAGTCCAATGGAAAAAAACTAGGTGATCACTCCCCTCTTCATAATTGGGTAGCGCCAGAAAACTTCAATAAAAATATTAAGTAGCCTTAGCTATTACAGTGATTAATGAGTATCAATCAGTCTGTGAAAAGAAAGATTTATACTCATTTATCGTTAATATAGCTTTACTCATCACGAGTAACACTCAATTGCTCTTAGCATCTTTCTCCGATGGGATTTTATTCGCATTGATACCTTTAAGAAACTTGAACAACTCACTGTCGGTAGACAATACAAGCGTTGTGTTGTTAGAAATAATGCTCCGGTATGCCTGCATAGTACGCGTAAATTCATACAAGCTCACAGCTTGCGGGCTTTGGTTATATCCCAGCGCGTAGATTTCAGTGGCTTTGGCGTCGGCCAATCCTCGGATCTCTTCCACTTGCCGGTAAGCTTCTGACTGGATTTTGTTTAAATCCCGTAGTCGGTTACCACGAATTCTGGCGGCTTCACCATTGCCTTCTGAAAGAAAACGTTCCGCAATCTGTCGCCGCTCACTGATCATTCGATCATAAATTTTGGGGCGCACACTCGCATTATAATTAATACGTTTGAAGCGAATATCAAGAAGTTCAATACCAAACACTCTAACTTTATCTGCGGCAGCTGTAAAAATTTCCTGCTCAACCAACTTGCGGCCTTTCTGAATGGGCACCAGCGCCCCCATTTTCAAGGCTCGTTCTGCATCGGTGAGAAGGTCATCACGCAGTGGTTCGCGATCTTTTGTGGTGCGGATAATCTCGATCAATTCATGTTTGGCAACGGCGTTACGGGTTTCACTACCGAGGATATCGTCTAACCGTGACTGCGCGCTACGCTCATCGCGCAAGCGAAGGAAGTATTGAAGTGGCTCGGTGATACGCCAGCGAGCAAACAGATCCACCGATATATACAGCTTATCTTTGGTCGGCATGTCCGAAGGGTCGCCATCCCACTCTAAAACCCTTTTATCAATAATGTTGACCTCTTGTATAAAGGGTAATTTTAACTTCAATCCAGCTTCGATAACCGGCTCTCCTACTGGTTTGCCAAACTGGGTAATAATCACCTGCTCGACTTCACCGACCGTATACAGAGCGCCTTTCAATGTAACAATAAACAACACCATCACTAGCAATATAATAACCGTTTTCATCTGCTTCATGATCTATCTCCCGGACGCGCATTAAGATCCAGCCATGGCAGAACACTCGGAGTGCGTTGATCGATAATTATTTTAGAGCGTATCTTTGGTAATACTTCCTGCATAGTCTCAAGATATATCCGCCTCTCAGTGACTTCCGGTGCTTTTATGTATTCTGCTAACAAGGCATTAAATCGCGCAACGTCACCTTGCGCTTCGTTAATTCGTTTAAGCCGGTAGCCATCGGCCTCACGAATCCGTTGATCTTTTTCACCCAGCGCTAACGGAATAACTTTGTTGTAATCACGGCGAGCCTCATTAATCAGCTTTTCTTTTTCCTGCTGCGCTTGATTAACCTCGTTAAATGATTCCTGAACCGGCTTGGGAGGATTAATATTCTTTAGTTGCACCTGGTCAATGCTGATGCCCATTGCGTACTTAGTCGAAAGCGCCTGCATTTTGCTAAGCGCCTGATATTCAATCTCCTGACGTCCAATGGTGATAACTTCATCAACAGTACGATCCCCCACCACCTCGCGCATCACGGACTCTGAAACAGAGCGCAGAGTTTCACTGGGCTGGCGTACTTTAAATAAAAATTTAACGGGATTGGCAATACGGTACTGAACTACCCACTCCACAAGGGCGGCATTCAAATCACCTGTAACCATCTGTGTTTCCCGCTCGCTATCACGAGCAGCAGGACTTTGATAAGGATCACTTGCACCTGGCGTGGTAAAACCAAATTCCTGCTTTAACTGCCGTTTAACCGGAACAATGGTTGCGCGGTCAATGCCCAGTGGAAGTTTAAAATGCAGACCCGGGGGCACCTCTTTCAAGTATTTTCCAAATCGCTGTACAACGGCGACCGAGTCACTTGGGATAGTATAAATAGCCGACCAGACACTAAATCCACTCAATAACAGAAAGAGAAGATAAAAGAAAAAGAGTAAGGCACCGGCAGGATGATCATTCGGCAATTTTTTTTTGCAGTGCGAATATCCCTTCTTAATTAATAAACTATATTCCAAAGGGAGACGCTTATCACGATCCCAAGGATCGCCAGGAATGTCTTGATTATTTCCAGTAGGCATAACATTCGCCTCAGTAGATGGCAAAAAAGTATGCCATCTATTTACTATGGGAGCTTCATCAAAATTGTCAAGAATGCAGCGTTAAATAAGTGCGATATTTGCCCTAAAAGATTTATTAGATAAACCTGTTCCCCTTGTAACAAAGTTAATCAGAGCAATATATTAGGGTTATATATTCGAATTAAATTTTAAGGTGCTTTATGCCCCATTCCGCCTTAGGAAGCTAACTCGCAAACGCCCTCATATAATATGAGTTGTCTACAAACATCGTCGCTCAATAGCAAATCGCTAGTCGACAAACCTTTTTATGATTTCCTGAATTTCTCCACTTTTTTTCATTTTATAAATTTCGATATCAAACTTGATGGAAAAATCTTTCTTAAATGGGAAGTTCTTTTCTGCATTAATATCGGTGTAGCCTAAATATCCTTCATTGCTACCAATAATTTTTGATTCTAAAGTAACCTCTCTCCCCAGTTGTGCATACTCTCCATTTTTCTTCATTTCATTAATAAAGTGCTCAAGTACCATTTTGGAAATGACTGTGCAGGATTGTTTCCCAGCCAGCACTTGTTTTAAAGCATGCAGGGTCGTTCGAACAAAATAGACTTTGATCTGCTTTTTTTTGACCATTTTGTTGAATTTCTCACCCGCTATTCCATCTCCCCTCTGCATTGCAAAAGATAAATCCTGATAATCATCAGGCCAGTTAGAACGGGGAGACTTCAACTTCATGGCATTACAAACCACAACATCAGATTGTGTAACTAATGGCAAAGAATAGGGCCAGATATAAGGACGTTTAGGTTTATCATCAGTCAACCAGTCATGGGCATGGAAATAAGGAGGAAGCATCGCAAAGGATAAACCTTTTTTGAGATAAAGCCTGGCTCGTACCCAAGGCAATTCTATAAATTTAACCGTATATTCAGGCATCCGTGAAACGGCTTGTTTAACTATTTCAGGATAAATACCGGTCACCTTTCCGTCTTTATCATTAAATTTAAATGGTGCAAAGTATCCATCTTCAACAACAATGGTTACTTCTTGAACAGAAAAGGCCGTGGAGGTCAGGCTAATTAAGCATATAAATACAATCATGATAAACTTCATAGTCACCTCACTTTCTAAAGAATATTCTTCCTGCACTCTAAAACCCGCAGATTACCTATCAATATTGCGTCAAACTAACATTTGTTTCTGCTCTTATGGAACAGCACTGAATCCTGATGGATAATCCGGATCAAGTGGACGATAAGCGAATCTCTTCACGCTTGCCACTATCAAACATGGTCAATTCCCACTCCCCCGACTCGGTATCATGTCGCAGGATATAAATACCGTCATCTTCACCGCGCACCTTGAAATAGCGATGATCAGGTAACAAGCAACGATCAATAATTTCACTGACATCAATCGCTTTCTCACGCAGATAAAACGTTGCGGTGATTCAGATCTATACCCAGGCTGTTTCGAACTACTTTTAACTCACGCTGGGGGCACAACGATAACGACAGTGACGATCTTAAACTCAGCCCACCACCTTCACCTGTAGCACCGTCAATTGTTAACATAATTACGTCTGCACTTAATCATTGTTATGGCTGAAATAGCCATGGCGCGCACCCTTTAACAGCTTGTGAAATGCCTCACCATCAACATGCACCAGATGTTCATGATCACCGGCTTCAAAAAAGACATTGGCCAGCATCAATAGGCGTTGATCCTCGAATGTTTCCAGTTCATAGGCCGGGCCCAGTGGTGGAATCGCACCGGATTGGCAATCGCTAAACAGCTTATCTATTTCAGCTTCTTCCGCCAGTTCTAATTCCCGGCCGACCTCCTCGCTTATCGCCTGTAGTTTGAGCCAATGACTGCCCGGAATCACGGCCATGGCATAACCCTGTGCATCTTTGACAATGACCGCCTTGGCAATATGATCATCGGGAACATGTGCCGCCTCAGCACTGTCACGACTAGTATAGGTTTTTGGATGCGGAACCAACTCATAATCAATTTGATGTTCCGACATATAAGATTTTATCGTTTCTGCAATGGACATGATTTTGTTCCTTGTTAGTGATTAGTTCGTATCATTTCACTCACACTCTTTCCCTTTAAGGGGAAAGGCTTGGATTGTACAAACCGGTAACTTTTGTGGTCAGTAAATTCGGCCACGGATTTGTATTCAGTTCAATACGCTTCGTCTGCTTGATTCGAATTAAATTGCGGTCACCCTGACTCAAAGTATAGTAGTTAAACACCAATTCCCCTTCCTTGGATGTGGTTAACCATGTGATTTACTAATCCAGAAATAAATAGGGCTAGGTAAGCCTTTATAAAACAAAAAAGAAGTGAATGACTCAGATTGGCGAGAAAAGATTAGATGCGAGAAAAGTCCGTAACTATCTTGTTTAAGGTGTACTGACTGATACCCGATTCGACAGTTCAATCTGCCAGGCTCAAATTAATCGGGCAAATCTACGCTCAATAACTCCCAATAACGAGCGTTGTGCAAGATTTGATAGCTTCATTGCGAGTGGATCTTTGTCCACACTTTCAGGAAAAGCGTGTTAGTTAAGTCAGCTCGCAAACATCCCAATACTTAGAAGTAAATTTTGGAAGATACTATCTTAACACCGCGGAGGACTGTCCTTCTTGACCGGCCTTGTTAGGTGGCACTTTCCACCTTCTCCCTACCCAGATTTCCTGGCCACAAGAAATACAGCCTTATCTTTTCCAGGTTGCCAGGAATATTCGATAGCAAAACCTGCATCGCTTAGACAAGCTTGCAGTTCTTCCTTAGTGAAAAATTTAACCAGAGGCATCAAACCAAGTAATTTAGCAAATGGTGCGATAACCTTAAGCCAATGCATACTATCTTCTAAGCACACCGTACTACTTACAAATATGCCACCTGACTTTAGCATTTTATATACCTTTGCGATTACTTCTTCTTTATTTTCGAGCAAGTGCAAAATACTGAGGCCTAACACAACATCTAAGGTTTGATCTTGTACATCTAATTCATCGATTCTCAATTGTTCAAAACTGATATTCCCAATGCTTTTGGCATCAGCCTTACTCTGGGCAATCGCAATCATCTTTGATGAAATATCAATTGCATGAATATGCTTCACATAAGGTGCATGAATAATAGCTGTAGATCCTGTGCCACAGCCAATTTCTAGAACCTCCATATCTGGCTGTAAATATTCCCGGGTGATCTCAAGCTTTTTCATATAAGACGCTTGATCTGCAATGGGTTGCTTCGAATAGCGCTTTGAAATTCTGTCCCAAAATTTAGCTGACTTTCCCATCATAACTCCTGACTCAATTGCCACCTAAGGTTGGCAGTAACGGGCGGTTTGATGCAAAACCGCGAGAAACGAATAACGCGGAAAACCGTCCATGTTAACTTGTTAACCCGATTTCTTTGCTCTCGGCTAATACTAAACCGATCACGGTTTTTTGGCCTCGATTGAAGCGGAAACGATATAATCATCGATCTTGCTTCCGGGAACCCATTCGCGGATCATCTTTCTACTTTCATCCCTTGGACTAATGCTAATATCGTTAAAACCGGCCTTTTCAATAATTTGTTCCAGATTATCGATCTGTTGCGCCCCTGCGACGCATCCTGTGTAAAGAGATATATTTTCTCTGATCTCACCGGGAAGTTCTGCCGTAACGACGATATCCATGATTGCCAGGCGTCCGCCTGATTTCAAAACACGAAACGCTTCTCTGTAAACTTTCTCTTTGTCTGTTGAAAGGTTTATCACACAGTTGGAAATGACAACATCAGCAGAACAGTCGGATACGGGAATATTCTCGATCTCACCAAGCCGGAAATCAACATTGTCATATCCTCCCTTGGCGGCACTCTCCCTCGCGTTACTAATCATCTCCGCTGTCATATCGACGCCGATGATCTGACCATTTTCACCGACACTCTTTGCCGCTAAGAAGCAGTCAAAACCACCGCCGCTACCGAGATCGACAACGGTCTCTCCTACCTGCAGCGAAGCAATTGCCTGCGGGTTCCCGCAACCAAGCCCCATATTTGCGTTTTCTGGTGCTTTGGCAATATCTTCCATTGAATAACCAAGATTAGTAGAAGTATCCTCTGCAGTCGGTGACGCCTCTGATCCACAACATGATGAGGGGTGCCAACAGGAACAAGCATTTTTCGACTTTGCTATCTGTCCATAGCTCTTTCGTACAGCCTTTTTGATTTCTTCGACTTCCATTGTTTCATCTCCCTCTTAATGTTTTGTGATTAAACATGGCTAACGCCGTCAGCAGCAGCCGCAGCAAGCTAGCTCTGGCAGCCCTTGTTAAATGATATTTCTCGGCTATAAATCATTACATATTGGCCCAAGCGCATAGGCAATTACCACAATCGCTAGGAGAGCCATAACAACATAAGTTGTAAAAAAGAAGCGTTGCTGCCTGGCCGAGCCAATTCTAACGCCTTCGTGCTTAAAACTTAGAATCTTAGCAGCCTCTCGACCAGCTGTGTCTAGATATATTGCAGCTCCAAATAAAGCTACGAGTGGCCAGGCAGAGCTGCTTATTACCATGAGGACACCAGAAAGCGGCAACCATCCCAATGTTATAAGATCCCAGTACGCAGTGTATTTCTCTGCTCTTTGTAACAAGGGATCAGCTTCATCTGGATCCTCCTGCAACCCTAGTTTTTGGGCAAGGGAGAAATTAACTGATGAAATCAGTTGCCCGACAAATAGAATGCCTGGAAAAATAATAAGTACCCATCCTAAAAATAGCTGCACAGTATCTCCTAGTCGCTCATTTAACAGAGTATTAGTCGTCATTGTTACTAATACACATTTAAAATCTGCTTTCTTGATAAAATTTAGACCATATCAAGTGTTAAAAACAGTTAGTTGGCACACGCGACTTATTAAGAATTAAATTTTGCAGGGGGATTCATTTGCGAACTTCGGGACCCTCGGCCTTGACCGTGATTCTTCCTAGTCAGACAAGACTTCGTGCTTTTCCTGAGTTGAACTTCTGCGAGTTGGCTCATGATGACTGTCTCAGCTTGCTTGCGGATCGGCTAGGTTTGTCATCTCAACACCATTAGGTGTGAAATTCGTGGCCAGGAAGGCAGAAAATTACCCATGTCTTTTCCTTGCCTATAATATAGTCGCTGACTAAAATTAAAGCAGTGTATACAATGAGCAGATGGAGTAGGTTATGCAACTTGAGTTAATGCCAAATAGCGAACCTGAAAAGGGGCCTGATAATCAGGTGGCTCAAAATGGATCGTTGCTATACGACGGGCCAGAACGCCGCAAAGGGCAACGTCGGCAGACAGTGGATCGTCGAGAAATGGTACGCTTTGAGATCAAAACCGATCGCCGTCACGGGCTAGAGCGACGGGGTGATATTAAATTATGGAAAGGACGAAATTTCTGATTCAGACCCTTTTAATGGTCTGCTTTAAACGTCTGTGCTTTAAAACTTACGGGGAATTGCTAGCACTATCAACCAGCGTCAATCAATTTTCACACGCCATCAGAATTCATTGGATAGCATATTTTTTACGACTTAATCTTGCGCGGATTTTCTTCATTGCTTGAATCACACGCCCCTCTATTACCGGAAATCCCAGCCCCTTTACTATGAATTTAATCTTACTCACTTCAATATAGAGTATGTGAAGTGGCATAGTTAATTTGCTCATATTTTTAGAGGCATCTGTAAATCATAAGGTGCAATGTGCCCGAAACTAACTAGAAAACCTAAGTCGCAAAGCGACTTAAAGTAAAAGCTCGTTCATTTCTTATTAACGCTGAGTTGCCTCAGACTTCCTAATGTTAAGTTAGTCCCTACCTAAACCCGTTAGACCTCGTGATTATCCGCAGTGTTGGACAAAGGTGCCGCTGATTTAAGCAAAAAATGAATCTTGTAAAATCGACACAAACTTCGAAATATTTTTATGCTGCTCATATACGGCTCTTTCCCCCAGAATTCGACACTTGAATCTTATCCGCCGCAGGTATTTCAGACCTAACTAATCTCACCAGGTAAAACCTTAGAGTACAAATCATGCAAGTGGATAAATGCAGCATTAAAATAGCAACAACGCCCTGCAAACCCAATGATATTTGAGTTTTCATGAGGAGATTGTTAATATCCTTCGCTCGATTTTACTTAGTGGCCTAATTACTTTCATTTCTCAGGACCATTTCGTTTTTATTTTTCAATTAAAAAGATATTAAGAACAAATATTTGAGTACCATTTATGGATAACACATTAAATAAATACAGTATAGAAACGACTGACTATCATGTTGGTCAAGACAACATTCAAAAGTGGGGTTTCGATATTCATAACCCCGTATTCGGAATAAGCGCAGGTCTTATTTTCCTATTCCTTTCGACACTTCTAATCGTCGATCCCAATACCGCTAAAGAAGCATTAAACAGCCTAAAGAACGGCATCATGGAAGATTTTGATCTCTTATTTATGTGGTCAACCAACTTTTTCTTGATGTTCGCTTTGCTATTAATGCTGTCGCCGTTTGGTAAGATCCGTATCGGCGGCAAAGATGCCGCGTCGGAGCACTCTACGGTTTCATGGCTGGCAATGCTTTTTGCTGCCGGTATGGGTATCGGCCTTCTGTTTTGGGGAGTAGCGGAACCGACTGCTTACTTTACTGACTGGTGGGGCACACCATTTAATGTAGAGGCGTATTCGCCGGAAGCGAAATCACTGGCCATGGGAGCAACCATCTTCCACTGGGGTATCCACGGCTGGTCTATCTACGCGATTGTCGCGCTCGCGCTGGCATTTTTTGCATATAACAAGGGCCTGCCGCTGTCGATTCGTTCTGTGTTCTACCCGATCTTTGGCGATAGAGCCTGGGGCTGGTTAGGTCATGTAGTCGATATTATGGCGGTACTGGCGACCCTGTTTGGTTTGGCAACTTCTCTTGGTCTGGGCGCACAGCAGGCCACCAGCGGTATCAACCACGTATTTGGAACTGACGGCGGCATTGGTATGCAGCTTATGATCATTGCGTTCGTGACTTTTATTGCCATTTTATCTGTTATTCGCGGCATCGAAGGCGGTGTTAAAATACTGAGCAACATCAATATGCTGTTTGCATTAGCCCTGCTGGTGTTCGTTACTTACGTCGGCTTTGATATTGTGAAGGTCTCGATTCCAGACACATTTATGGCTTATGCAGAAAACATCATTGCTCTGAGCAACCCTCATGGTCGTGAAGACACGACATGGATGCACGGCTGGACAGTATTTTACTGGGCATGGTGGATTTCATGGTCACCATTTGTAGGCATGTTTATTGCTCGTATCTCGAAAGGTCGTACAGTACGCGAATTCCTGTTTGCAGTGATCTTTATTCCTACTTTAATGACCATTATCTGGATGGCTATTTTCGGCGGCATTGCTATCGATCAGGTGGTCAATAATATCGGTGAACTGGGTGCTAATGGTTTGACTGATATTTCGCTAACCTTGTTCCAAGTATATGATGCACTGCCGTTCGGCTCAGCAATTTCGGTCATTTCGATTGTGTTGATACTGATATTCTTCATCACCTCTTCGGATTCAGGCTCACTGGTAATCGACAGTATCACTGCAGGCGGTAAGATAGATGCGCCTATTCCACAGCGTATTTTCTGGGCAACGGTAGAGGGGGCCATCGCGGCAGTTATGCTTTGGATTGGCGGCAAAGAAGCACTTCAGGCGTTACAGTCTGGCGTTGTTGCGACTGCCCTGCCATTCACCTTTGTTCTGTTATTGATGTGCGTTAGCCTGATTAAAGGTTTAAACAGCGAACGTGCTTTATACAAATAACGACTAACAATAAAAAGATCGATCGTTTAAGCTGATTTAAATGATCATAAGGTAACTTCATAATCGGTCCCTAGCCAGTGCTTGAGGCCGATTTTTATTTTGTAACCACAGAAAATCACCGGGTTACTCGTGGATGAATGCTTAGCGCAAAATAATTGTGCTGATGGTGTACGGTTTTTTCCGAAAAAAACCAGATAAATTAAATTACGGCACGACATTAGCGTAAATAATCTATCTCGCTTTGTGCCCTTTTTCGTCTCAGAAAGCTAACTCGCAAACGCCCCATTGCGCCTTACAAACCAACAAGTCTATGGCCAATTTTACTTAGTCATAACACTTTAAAATTAGCAAAAAAAAAATGGCAAACCCGCAAAGGTTTACCATTCTCTTAAATATTAATTCAGCTCTGTGTAGGAGCTAAAATATCACA
>JABXKR010000075.1 GCA_013619145.1 Psychromonas sp.
TATGGAAGATGCCACTCAGCATCATTGAATGCTGGATAAACACCTTCATGCCAGGCAAACGCATAGGCATCCATTATTAAATCATGGTTAATTTTCATTTGTAAAATATTGAATTTCTGATTGAGGAATAACATTCTTTCTACTGAGCTCATAGTTTATCCTTAACAGTAATTGGCTAAAATCGCGAAGCGCTGTTTGCTTTTTAAATTACGATTTAATTGTTTGCTATATATTGCTTATCTATATCTTTTTTGACGGGGATGATTTATTTGAAGTCGCATCCGTTTTTGTCAGGTGTATCCTCTGTATCTGTATCATTGATTATGGGGACTTCCCCTTTGCTCAGGGCGCGACGAAACTGCGCTTGTTTAGCATGAAATGCTTCGCTTTCACCATAGGGGATAAAATATATTTCCCGCTGATTTGGGTGCAGCAGATTGCCTGCATGTTTAATGGGGCACCAATATTGCTCTGTACTAGATGTGATTTCACGTGCATAAGCGATAAGGCCAATAGCATAGGCACAGTAGGTACAGTTAATCTTCTCGATTATATTAAGGTAACCAAGATGGTGGCGATCAAACACCATATACTCCGCTCTGGATACTTTGGGGATGTGGTAAAGTTGAAAACAGATACTTTGATAAAGAGTTATACAGCCATCCAAAATAAGTAATGGTACTATCATGGCGTAGATAAACGGTGCCGACATTACATTATTTGGTTTGCTTGAACCTAGCCAGCGAAAAATTCCAACTTTTAGGTTTTGGTGGGTTTCTTTAAGCTTTTTCTCAAACTCAATGCGGGTGCCGTTGACACGATAACGTATCTCCTTCTCCTGCTTCTTTAGTACAACGCTTAACTCCTCTTCCAACCTTGTGATCTGTTCAACTAGATTTTTGACCTGTTCGTTCATCGGTTCTCTCCTGAGAGTCGGCGTTACTCTCTTACACTAGTTCTGATTTCATATGAATGCTAGGTTAAAAAGCATATTTTCAGCTGTTTATAACAAGATTAAGAACTAAAAATTTTGCGAAGTTCCACTTTATTTCTATGCCTATGCTGTTTGTTTCGATCTAATATAAAATGTCCTGTTATACTCAGCATATAAAACGAGTTAACCTCGGTTTTCATCATTAATTAATAACGATTAGTTTTACCTGTCTTAGGAAGACCCATGATAGAAGAACAACAGAACAACCCATTACACGGCCTTAAGTTAGAGGTTTTATTAACAGAATTAGTAGAGTTTTATGGCTGGGAGATACTTTCATCCGCAATGCGTTTTCATTGCTTTAAGACTAATCCGAGTATAAAAGGCAGCTTGAAGTTTTTGAGAGATACAACTTGGGCAAGAGAGAAGCTGGAAGCATTTTATCTGTATCGTTTTAAACGTATGCCAAAACCTGATGATATGGAATATCAATTAGCCCCTAGAGAGCGAGGGTTTGCACACGGTATCATGCCACGCGAACCTATGGTTTTGACTGTTGAATCGATAGAGCTTTCTCAAGCGAAAGCGGCATCTGCGTTTAAGTCAAAGTCATCGCAAAAACATAAATCGAGCTTTAAAACGGATAATAAAGAAAAGGTTCACTCGAAAAAAAGCGAGCCAGTATATGACCCGTCAGATCCATGGGGTAAAAATCGATAGTCACCGAGTTAGAGCAGCGGATAGTCAATCAATATTTCGCTGCAATTTTAGATGGTTAAAATATTCATGCTCTGATTAAAAATCACCTTCCTCTACAGACACTATTAGTTGAGCTTAACTGTGAATCTATCAACAATTAAACCTGATGCAGGTAATTTACTCTATCAGGAATTAATAGATAACAAACCGCTTGTTGTGCGCGAACTGGCAAATTTTCGGTGGTTTCACTTCGGTGGTGAATCGCTGCAGTCGGTTCTTGATTTGCAACATCCGCAAAGAATAGTGCTGCCTGTTTACCAATCTATGTTGTTATTTTTATTATGGAAAGATAATAGACTAGCAGTGCTTAATCTTGGTATGGGAGGCGGAGCTTTAGAGCGGGCGCTTAGCGCATTTCCTGATATTAATGTAACGTCTGTTGAACAAAGTTCACAAATAATCGCGTTGGCTAGAAACTACTTCTTATTGCCTCCGGAAACGCTGGTTTATGTACAATCGGCGCAACAGTATCTCGAACAGAATCATAATGATTTTGATATTGTCTTGTGTGATGTCTTTATTGAAGATAAAAATTCTTCGTGTATAAATGAGCGCAGTTTTTATCAGAATTTACAGAAGAATATGAATAAATCCGGCATTGCATTTATTAATCTGTCTGTAGTAAACGAGCAGCATCTATTAGATATTTTAGCCGTTATTCATCAATTTTTTTCCTATAGTGCCTTAGTCGAATTTACTGACTATAAAAATATTGTATTGATCGTAAGCGACATGCCCATACCAGGTAAAAAACAGTTAAATGCAAACAATAGGCAGGGCAATAATATTGCCCAAATAAACTTTGCTCAGATAATTAATGGCTTACATCACCTTAAATAACGCATTGATTTCAGTGTTCATTAATCAGTTAGGTAATTAGATGCAGGTTGAACGTGCCGTAACAGCAGAGTATGAAGAATTATTATCAGTATGGGATGATTCAGTACTAGGTTCATATGATTATATCCTCGAAGAGGAGATAACGTTATTCAAACGCTTTATTGTAGAACAGGTATTTCCATCTGTATCTTTACATTGTGTAAAAGATAGGAACGGCTCGATTAGCGCTTTTATTGGCAGCAAAAATAACAAAGTTGAAATGCTTTTTGTTAAAAATGCGTTGATAGGAAATGGCTTAGGTAAAAAATTATTACAATATGCAGTGCTTGAATTAAGCTGTAATAAAGTTGATGTGAATGAGGAAAATAAACAAGCTATCGCCTTTTATAAGCGGATGGTTTTTTTGACAGAGTCACGTTCACTAAAAACAGGCAAAGCTAGCACATTTAATGTTTTACATATGCAGTTAGCAGGGCAGTAAAGCGAATAAGGGCACATCAAAAGCAGTTAATATTTTTCAACTTGTATCTAATCTTATTTGTAACCTACTTATCGCGGTCGCGCAGTTGAATCTCTTACAATCAGTTTACCTTGAAATAATTTGCAGCCAGCTTCGACTGCTTTACCCTTAGCGAGATCGAGCGCGATCTGCATTGCCGTATCTGTGATATTCACAATCGGTAATTCAACAGTTGATAATGAAGGTGATAAAAAAGCAGAGACGGTTTCATTATCGATAGCAATTACCGAAACATCATCGGGAACTTTTAATCCAGCTTCAAAGAGGGCTTTTATTGCGCCAATAGCCATATTGTCATTACCAATGCCACGTTCAGCCAGAGCATTTAGGTAGCCTTTTAAACGCATTTGACCTGTTGCTGAGTTAAGTGGTGAAGTAATACAAGCAATCTGTTGATGGTTTAAATCCAGTAAATGGTTAACAGCCAACTGTGCAGCGTGGTACTGATCAAATGAAACAGCATGAGCAGCCTTTTCCTTTAATTGACGATTAATAACCACGATAGGAACTGAAATACGCTGTTTGAGATCGGTAAAATCTTGCTCTGACAAAGAGCGACTATATAAAACAATTGCATCGCAACGTCGATCAACCAATGAGTCGATTGCTGCAATTTCACGTTGCGGGTCATCATGGCCATCGGTCACAATCAGCTGTTTTCCAGCATCTTCGACCGCTTTGGCCGCTTGTTTTAGTAATGCACCGAAATAATTACCATCAAAATTTGAAACGACTAAACCAATACTATTAGAGCTGTTGGTTGCTAATGCCTGTGCTAACCTGTTTGGTTTAAAACCTAACTCCTGCATCGCAGCAAACACAGCTTTGCGAGTTGACTCTTTAACTTGTCCCTTAGCGTTTATTGCTCTGGAAACGGTCGCTTTGGAAACGCCGACTAATTTACAAACATCATTTATGGTTGCCATAGTTTTATTGCTATTAAGCTCGACCACAAGTGCCGAGCAATAGATTCCCTGCTATTGAGCCCGTCAAACACAGACGGGCGATTGTTTATAAAATTTGTCCGTGCGACTGAATTACATTTTGGTACCAGGCAAAGCTTTTTTTCTTTTTCCGATTGAGGTTGTTATCCCGATCTACATAAACAAAACCATACTGCTTTTGGTAACCGTTTAACCAACTTAGTAAATCAATAAATGACCATGGGTAATATCCGCGAACATCAGCGCCTAGTGCAATAGCACTGCGGGTCGCTTCAATATGACGACGTAAATAATCGATTCGAGCATCATCAACAATTTCACCATCAATAATCGGATCTTTGTAACCTAAACCATTTTCGGTGACGTAGATTGGGATTTTACCGTAGCGTTGTGTAATTTGCATTATTCCATCGCTCAGACCTTGCGGATAAATTTCCCAATCCCAGTCTGTATATTCCCCGTCCGGGTTACGCACAAATTTAAAAAGATCTCGAAATCCAAATTCATTAGCTGAGCCTTTTTCTCCCGTCGTGTTCTGAGTGGTAATACTCTCCCCGTCATTAGCAGCTATCATTTCACGTTTATAATAATTTACGCCGATGAAATCACAGATATTATCTTTGAGTAACTTCTCATCGCCAGGCGCAAATTGCGGCGCGCCAAGTGCAGTTTGCGCCATGTTCAACAACTCAGGCGGATATTGTCCCTTTAATACCGGATCGTAAAACCAGTGAGTGAAGATTGCATCAGCTATTTCACGTGCTTTAATATCTTTCTGGCTGCTGCTTGCGGCGGTATGCGGTTGTAATACATTAACAAAACCAATTACAGCTAGCTGATTGACTAGCCCTGCAACTTTAGCTTTTCTGAAAGCTGCAACGGCCTTTGCATGTGCGATAAAGACATGGTGACATGCCTGTAATCCACGCGCAGGATCTCTTACTCCGGGAGGATGCTGTGCTGTGATATAACCATGACCGATAAAGACAACTGTTTCATTAAACGTAGACCACAGATCAACGCGATCACCGAAGTGTTGATAACATACCTTCGCATATTCAACAAAAGCCTCAGTTGTTGCTCGCGCTTCCCAACCGCCTTCATCCTGCAGGGCTTGCGGCAAATCCCAGTGGTACAAAGTGATCATAGGTTTGATATTGTGACGTAATAAATTATCAATTAAGCGACTATAGAAATCGATTCCGGCTAAGTTCACCTCTCCTTTACCTTGGGGAAGAATACGCGCCCAGCTAATAGAGAAACGGTAACTGCTCATACCCAGTTCAGCCATTAAGGCAACGTCTTCTTCCATGCGGTGGTAGTGATCAGCTGCATCATCACCATTAGTACCTTGATAAGTGGTGCCGGGCTGGTGGGAATAAACATCCCAAACTGACAGACCTTTGCCGTCAACATCGTGCGCGCCTTCAACTTGATAAGCTGCACTGGCTGCACCCCATAGAAAATCTTTTGGAAACTGAGTCATGATCTCTCCTTTGCTTTTAGTTATACTTTATTTATCTTTAAATCAATCGGTTAGGAGTTAAGATGGTTTTAAAAGAAATAGTGCAAGATTAACAACCTCTAATGTAAACGGTTACAGTTGACTAATGATATAAGGTTAGCACCTTTTACGCAACCGGTTACAGTAACCGGTTGCAGTAACCGGTTACATTTATCTACTTTATCCAGTAGTAATTGAACATTAGAAGGAGGATTGTCGAAGATATAGTTATTTAGTGTTGGACATACAGTCACAGCTTGGTGATACATTAAAATTGTATTTCATTTGTAACAACTTGATGTGGCGCTTGAAATTAACAGCAAAAGGCTGAACAGCAAATGTTTCGGCTGGTGTAAGTCATCAATGATAAGGTTACTCGTTCTGATAACAACAGAAGAGTTGAACTTTTTATTGAAGAAGCTGTTAAACTGACAGCAGAAAAACAACTATTGAACTATAACAATAACTACTAGATAAGAATCTCTAAATAGGAATACAAATGCTAATAGTAGAGTACCAGAGTAAGAGTTATCATCGATTTTTAAACGATATGCCTCAAATTGCAAGCCACAAGACGCGTTTTCTCATTACATTTAATGGCGCAAGTACTAGTGACTTAACAGCCGCAATTGCAGACTTAACATCATATACACAAAATACTGTGCAGCACTCTACGGCAATTAATGATGAAGCATCAGAAACAAGCGTAGCAACTCTATTTAATGAAGCGCGTAGCAGTCGAAATATATTACTTTTTGAAAACGCAGACCTATTATTTGATAAAAGAACTGCTGTAAAAAATTCACATGAACGTGTGTCTAGCTTTGATCTTAATAATTTATTTAAAAATATCGCCAAACATAATGGCATTGTTATTCTGGCACCAGAAAAAACACAAACGCTGAGTGCTTCAATGTCTACAAAAGTTGATGTGTTAATTCGCTTTCCGAGTGTTTAAATAGCCCTGATACGAAAGGGCTATGGGCTTATTTATAAAAGCATGGTTTTCGGAACTCTATTTCACGGTGAAGGTCGGGACAAGCCCGACCTTCTAACACTAATTCCAACTTGGGCCGTTATTCAGAATACCGTGATTTGCTTTGCCGCTGACATCACATGTCTCAGTCGTGCCACCGTCTGCCATTGGCCAGAAGCCTTGCAGATTGGTTTCCACAACAGGAGTACAGGCTGCTGTTTCATTAAGATGAGGAGCTGCTGCTAACTCGGCAATTTCCGCAGCCGATAATTTCTTGTTATAGATTCTGAGATCATCAATACTGCCGGCAAACTGGTAGCTTCCGTTAGCTGAACCGCCGATTGTAACTAAGAAATCATTGTCGACTGGTGGAGTTGCGTTTGTAACTGAAGCAACTAATACCCCATCCTTATAGGTTCTCAAGTACGATGAGCTGCCCTGATAGGTCATAGCAAAATGATGCCATTGATTATCAGCCAAGCCCGCAATTCCACCACCATTAATACCGTTTACACGAGCAGAAATCTTGCCGTTAGAGGCTGCCTGAATGTAATAAGGGTTGTTGGAACTGCTGTTAGCTTTACGCATAACAAACGCAGTACTTGCAGGCGCTGAAAATTTAAGCCACATAGAGATCGAGATCCGCTGACTAGAGCCATAATCGATATCAGCCAACTCAATATAATCGTCAATACCATCAAACTCATAACCACCTTTTCCATCATGACCAGAGGTTTTGCCCCAAACTGCACCAGTAACTGTTCCATTATTAGCATAACCAGAATAATCTAGTGTTAAAACGCTTTCATTTCCAGCATGCCTTTCAAATGGCATGTTAAGGACTGTTATGGAAGTTCCGTTGAGGTACCAGTTCGTTATGTTCTTTATGCTATCTCCGTCTCTTGGATGTCCAATAACTGTTCAGATCATCATCGATTAAATTAGAACTTGGTTGATTATCCAATTCGGTTGCCGTGGAACCAGCGTCCGTTAACGCTTGTACAATTGTAACAGGTAACGGCGTTGTTGCTTTGTTTCCGACATAAATATTGACTGGTTGGCTGTTGCCGCTTTCTCCACCGCTACGTACAACACGTGCCTGTATAGAGTAAGTTCCATCTTGCGGAGCATTCCAGGTAAAGCTGTAAGGGGCAACGCTATCACTAGCCAATACCGTATCACCATGTAGAAACTCCACTTTAGTGACGTCAGTGGCAATTTCAGACGGCACTGTTGCCGACAGTACGATATCTGAGTCTGAATTGAAGACATCATTATCTAACAATGGATCCATAATCGCTGTCGTATTGCTAAATATAGCCCAGTCTTGCTGGTAATCATTCACCCAGTTTGGAACAGTGGCCTTGCGATATGTCAATTGTGCTTCATATAGAGATTGAGGTGTAACCTCTGTTCCATAGGACTCATTGATCTGCATGGTGGGGTAGAGGGGTTTAGGATAGGCTTTCGAGGCGGCATCTTCCGACTCTGTAACTAACAAACCAGCAATTGGAGCCTGATATCCAACAACAATAGGCTGTACGATAGCACTGAACGCTGATTCCCAAAAATTATGGGCTACTTGAGATGTAGCAGCTCCGCGATACTTAAATTGATAATTCCAAAGCGTATAATAACGCAGATGTCTTGGGGTCTGGCTGGCACTGCCTGAACCATTACCCGGATTGTGTCCCGACATCACATCTCTAAGTGTGGCATAGCCATACTTGCCATGGTTATCCAGATCCATCACCTCACGAGCATCATAACGCCAGAATACATTACCAGAATTTGGGCCTGTTTGGCCTGCAGGGTGCTCCCAAATATTGCGTTCCTCTACTAGCCCTATCAAGGTTCGGGTAGAAGAGTTAATTATCATACTGTGATGACCATTATTCCCCTCCATGATTATTTCCAACAAGCTAGTATCAACGGCATTATTGACATCAATACCATGGTTCGTATTAACAGTACGCACACGACGGATCCAGGAATTACGAACTTGAGTCAGTACAACTCCCTTCCAAGCTTCGTCATCGAAGCTGGTACTACGATGGTGTACAAAGGTATTATCGGAGCTGAAGTTGCCCACTAAAGCAATGTCCTCCAATCCCACTTCGGTTAGATAACTTCCGGCCTTCTGGATCTTCCAGTTGTAACTTGCATTAACATCGTAATGAATAGGTTCTTCAAAGGTGAGGGTATTACTGAAGTCTCTCGAGTTACATTGCCAGTTACAGTGGTAATATCTGATTTATTACCGGTAGAGAAAGGTCTAAAGGTGATAATAGTTCCTCCACCCGTCGTAGGTGTACCTTCTGAAAAAATTTCAGTTCCCCCCGCCAGTGCGCCAGCACCACGTACAACAATATTACTACTGTTAACAGTTAAGCCTGTTGCACGATAACGGCCGGGATGTAATAACACAACACCTGAGCCATTTAACTCAGCTGCATCAATAGCAGCCTGGATAGCACTGCTATCGTCAGAGCTATCATCGGGTACTGCACCGTAAGCACTGACATCATAAACAGGATAAGTGACATCAGGAATCGCTATGTCACCATGGTGATAACCCGCACGCGAAAAGTCTGGCATATTTGGCTCTGCGCCACTATTTTTAGCTGCTACCCAATCAAGCCAGGTACTTGACTCAAGAGCCATTGTATTAATTGGCGACATAGCAACTAGCAACGCAGCTACAACTCCTCCAATGGGATTAATCGATTTTATTAAACGCATTCACTACTCCTTGTGATATTTTAAGTGTAAATTAGTGGTGTCTGATCAATAAATGTACAGGTTGGCTAGCATACATAGATTGTTAATTTTATATATGAGGAGTACATCTATTTGTGATTAACCTCTATTTACTGGAAGCAAGTGAAAGCCAGTCGTAAGCTTGCAACCCGAAGCGCAAGGGGCGAATCGGCAATCGAAAGTGCGTGAAGAGTTGGCGAAAAGAATATCGAAAGCATACGCTGGAATATAAACGTTTGTTCGATGAGGATGAGGTTTAAAGCAATAAAATTCAGTGCTGCAAATCTTGCTAGTATTAATCCTGCAGCCGTTAATGCAACAGGGCTCGTTAACTATTTATCAGGATGTTTGCCGAATTAAGAAAAGATGGATCTACACTAGTCTACTGTTGCTTTAAGCAATACTTTCATTAGATCTTCATTTCATGGTGGTTTTGATCTGATGTATAGAATAATAACAGTATGAGAATTATCACTGCCGAAACAAGTGGTGCCCAAATAAAATTAAAAGTTATAGCCGTTAGTGCCGTAATTGCTTGATTTGTTGCTTGAGGAACATAATTACCAGCTTGGATTCGTTCTCTTGTATTTAAAAAGTAATTATGAAATAACAACTGCGACAAGCAAGCCTGCAACTACAGCAAATATTGGGTAACTTTAATATGGATGGAGCTGTGCTACAGCTTAATAGTGCGTTCAGATAAAATGGTAACCGAGATAA
>JABXKR010000078.1 GCA_013619145.1 Psychromonas sp.
GTAAATCGTCGGCAGCGTCAGATGTGTATAAGAGAAAGGGATCTGCGGTGAGCATGGCGGTGAACCTTCAAGTGTGGAATTTTGCCACCATATTGGTCTCGACTATGTATCCTGCTCTCCCTACCGGGTACCAATTGCCCGACTGGCAGCAGCCCATGCGGCCTTGCAGGATGAGTGAACTGCTGCTGTGAATATTGAAGTGCCCAGCTAAATTTTTGGCTGGGCGAGTTATTCGCGATGATAAGCGCGGTGCGATTGGTGAAAGCACACCTAGGCGGGTTAGCAACATTGGCCTGGATAGTGATACGTGGTTAGATTTAGCAAGTAGTTTTGGCAAGGAGTATCACGGCGTAGTTGGCTCACTTGAAGCGCTTGCAAAATTTGCAGCGAATATAGGAAAACGCTGGATATCGGGGAAAACAAAATTGCAGCGAATGCTTCATTAATATCAGTTATTAACAACATATTTCCCTAATTAGCGCTTTGCTAAGGGATACTGATACTTGAATCTCAGCAAAATCTTCATCATTTAGTCCAGCTACAGCAAACACACCATTTTTATAGCGCTATGCCTCAAATACTCGAACATTTATGGATGGTTTGTATCTTTATCAACTTAGAGTTTAAATAAAAGGTTTGGCTGTCCCTGTATTTGCCTGCATTTGCCAATACAGCTAACAGCACTCCCTTTTTTATAGAAAATTATTGTTGATTCATTTAACTCTATTCTTCGCTATTCTCTACTACATCATCCGTAAAGTCAGTCGGCCAGAACTTATAACCTTGAACCGTCGCTTGTGCCGCCGCCCCCCATAAAGCCGATTGATAAATTCTCACACCATCAACATCGTATGAAGTATTGGCTGCCGCTTGTCCTCCTTCATCTTCATTTTTTGCACTGGCTTCAGCACGAGCGCCCGCATCCCAGCCATCTTCAAGAAAACGCCTCATCGCTTCAGCGTCACTATACGCATAGACAAAGGCGACTTCCTTAAAACCAATGCCAGCTCCAACACCTAATGATGCGAAGCGGTAATAATCTATTTTGCCTTTACTATGGAAAGTACAAACGCCACCGCCTGTTGAAGCAGCAAATAAATAACTGTCACTACCTGTACACACCAAATAACCTATACTTTTACTTACCGTAGACTTTGCATCTGGGTGATCATCATAAATATGCAGCAACGCTTCAGCCGTGTCTTTTCTCGCATT
This sequence comes from Psychromonas sp., assembly GCA_013619145.1. Taxonomy (GTDB): domain Bacteria; phylum Pseudomonadota; class Gammaproteobacteria; order Enterobacterales; family Psychromonadaceae; genus Psychromonas. The sequence goes on from JABXKR010000078.1 coordinate 1,216, forward strand.
CTCTTTTTTGTCTGCCGGGGTACCGCCAGTTGCACAACCTAATAGAAAGATGCTGCTTAATCCCGCTAAAAAAATATGTTTCAACGCCATAATTTACCCCTCAACTTTCATTTGCTAATGAATTTGAGCAAATATGCTCGGTGTAAATATTTAATATAGAACGTTTTTCAAGAAAAGCATCCGTTCCTTAACTTTATTTTAACAATGAACGTAAAATGCCAAGAATACGTTTAGCAGTAAATCCGCTGCTTGATCTCAGCTCACAAAACTCACTGCACTGTATGCTATAAAAGTTTAATAGCAATTCCGTTAATTTAATTATCTATTGAGGGCTGTGAAAATCAATGAAAGCAATGCGTTGATTGTAGTAACTAATTGTTATAATTGAAGAATTAATAATGAAGAAAGCATAAATGAGTAGAATAAAAGGTTTGGCTGTCCCCGTATTTCGTCGGTATTTCGCCGCCCGTATTTCGTACCGTATTTGTACCCGTATTTGTATTTTTGCTCCCCGTATTTGTAGTTGCCCCGAGTCAAAAGAGTGCGGATCACTTATTCGTCAGCTTTGCTATTTTAGGCTGTCGCTAAAGGTTTGCGCTCTATCATGTGGCTGCTGATAATCAAATAGAGCAATGTGAAAGTAAGATCCTTAATATTGCTTTTAGTACTATTATTAACATGATCGCATGTAAATTGTAATGATAACCAATATCAACAGGTTTTCTGGATTTAATAATAGAAGCGGACTTATATTAGCTGTTATCGTTTTTTTCCCAAAAAATCTGCCCTCTTATTCAAGCCGCTGAGTAAGGCGCTTATGTAATCAATATCATTAATCAAGATCATTAATCAAGAAAGGAGAAAATCATGGGAAATTGTTATAACAAAATAGTGATTAATTCACCAATCGCCACTGTATGGAAGACTATCAGCGATTTCCACGATATGTCTTGGGCAGCAGAAGTTATTACCTCTGTAAAAGTTGTCGGCGACAAGAAAGGGGATGAAGTCGGGGCTAAAAGAGTTCTCAATGATCTATTTCATGAAACATTAACTGCGTTAGATGCACAGGCGTTTACCTTTTCATACAGCATAGATGATGGTCCGGGGCCTGTTTCTAAGTCAGCCGTAGAAAAATACATTGGCGTCGTTAAGCTGACAACATCTGCTAACGGTACTCTCGTTGAATGGAGCTCAACTTATGAGTCTGAAAATGAAGGTGAGGTTGCTGACTTTTGTAACCCTATCTATTCAGCGCTATTGTCAGCACTTAATAAAACACTTTCCTAACCCTTCGATAGCGCCTTTAGCGTAGGACTTAAGCTGCTGCGCAACTAGTTCTATGCTAAAGGCGTTAGCCATTGTGTAACCCACAATCAGTGCACAGCTTCTATAGTTAGATTATATCTAATATTGAGGTGATTTATGAGAAACTATATTCGCGAGTCAATTCTACTCCTGGTCATTATTGGCTCATTTATTATGATGATCTCTTTAGATACTATCAGCCAGGCTCAGTCTTATCATGATTTTGCAGATAAAAGAGCTATTTTTGCAATTCCCAATTTTTTCGACGTCACAACAAATATCTTCTTTGCTTTATTTGGGGGGATGGGATTGTATTTTTGTTTAACAAAAAAACAAAATATGGCTCCTTGCTCTTGGATTGTTTTTTTCCTCGCTGTAACAATTGTGTGCTTCGGCTCCGGGTATTACCATTGGAATCCGGATAACAACAGCCTGTTCTGGGATCGACTTCCAATGACGGTTGCTTTTATGGGCTTGTTTATTGCAATTTTGAGTGAATATGTGCATACAAATATTGAAAGGTTTCTCCTTATTCCAGCAGTTTTACTTGGGCTTTTCAGCGTTATCTATTGGGACTATAGAGATGATTTAAGATTTTATTATTGGATACAGTTGATTCCGCTTTTAACCATTCCTGTCGTGATGATTGTATTTAAAAGCCAATATACTCATCAAAGATATTTGATTTTTGCCCTCCTGTTTTATTTATTAGCAAAACTCACTGAAATATATGATAAAGAAATATTCTCTATGCTCTATGAACAATTCAGTGGTCATTCTCTGAAGCACATTCTTGCCTCTTTCGGGCCTTTATCTGTATTTTTTATGCTTAAAAAAAGAGAAGTAAGAACTATTACTGAGAAAACGTCCTCCATTAGTGGAACTTTAAGCAGGTAAATAATTTTATTTAAAGGCTTTGACCTTACCCTAAGGACATAGCTTATTATTAAAATTCACTCGCAGGTAATAAGTGGTTATGAAACGAATATTTAATTTCTATTTAATATTACAACTGTTATTTATTAGTGCTGTTCAGGTGCAGGCTGAAGTCAGGCATACGCCCGTGGTACAACAAACACAAAACTGTGTGTGTAATAGCTCGGTTGATATGAGCAATAATCAATGTTGTTCAACGGCGTCACTTTTATCTTTTGAGTTTGAGCGCTTAAATGCTTTACAAAAGTTACCCGCATTTCAACGCGCTGCTTTTTTCGACACAAAAAATAGTGTATTACAACATTTTCCCTCCCGTTTGTTCCGTCCTCCCATTGTTCTGCTCGTTAGTTAGCAACAAATTTTATTATTTAACTTATTTATGGATGGAAAATTATGAAAAAAATACAAACATTATTACTTAGCTTATCTTTATTCTCTGCTGGTGCGTTTGCAGCCGAAATGACTTTATATAAATCGCCTTATTGTGGATGCTGCAGTGCATGGGCTGAGCAAATAAAAGAAGCGGGATTTGATGTGATCGTCGTTGAACAAGCTAATAACAGTCAAATTCGACAAGAGCACGGTATTACGCCTGAGCTGATGTCGTGTCATACAGCTAACATTGGCGGTTATGTTTTAGAAGGGCATGTG
>JABXKR010000331.1 GCA_013619145.1 Psychromonas sp.
CTTTGCTGCTGCTCGCTTTGCTGCTGCTCGCTTTGCTGCTGCTCACTTTGCTGCTGCTCGCTTTGCTGCTGCTCACTTTGCTGCTTCTCACTTTGCTGCTGCTCACTGTTCTGCTGTTCGCTATCTTGTTGCTGATCCTGCTTTTGTTGTTCTTGTTGTTTTTTTATCTCTTCAATTAACTGCTTATTCTGCTGCGCAGCCTTCAGTTCAGGATTGATAGTCAATGCTTGCTGATATGCCTGCAGGGCTTTATCCAATTCCTGTAATTGTGCGTAAGCATTACCTTGATTATAAAAAGCATCTGCATTGCTTGGGTTGTCAATCGTCGCTTGTTCAAATTGCTCTAATGCTTGTTGATATTGTTTGTCCTGGTAGAGGGCACTGCCTTTTGACATAGGATCATCATATAACTGTGCTGCTGTGGCATAGTCTTTATCGACATAAGCCTGAAAGGCATTTTGCTGATCGTTTTTCCAAATAGAAGCTTCAACACTAGGGCTCGAAAGCGGTATCGTTAGTGTTAATAGTACAGCGTAAAAAACACCTTTTCTAAACAGTAATAAAAAGAGCGGCAGCAATAAAAAAGATAACCAATAACCATCGTCTTTGGCGAATTTATTTTGTCCTGACTGGCCGGTCTCATTTTTTCGTGACTCTTTCATACTAAAAAAGCTGGCTAACTGTTCAATATCAGAGCTTGTATTGCTGTGTGTTAAATACAGGCCATTTGTGGCGCTGCTTATATCATATAATGACTGAGCGTGTAATTTCGGCACAACGATCTCACCTTGCTTATTTTTCAGTAAACTGCCATCTGCTAATTTAATCGCTGCGCCTTGCTCTGTTGCCATTGCTAATATTGATACAACCCAATCGCTACCCTGCAGTCGTTTGATCATTTTCTGTGAGGTTTTTTTATCAATGCCATCACTGATAAAAACGATATGACCTTGTGTGTAGCCTGCATTTTCTAACAGCGTTATTGCTCGTTCGAGGCCCAGATCTGCACGTGCTCCCGTGACAGGCATTATCTCCGGAGAGAGGTGAGGAATGTGGTTGATAATGGAGTTACCATCAGGGGTTAAAGGCGAAATGGTAAACGCATCTCCCGCATAGGTGATTAGTGCTTTTTCACCTTCACTCCATTTTTTAATCAGATCAATCGCTTTGTATTTTGCCTGGCTTAAACGGTTGGGTTTAACATCGGTTGCATACATCGAATAGGAAAGATCTAATACAATCACCTGTGCTGTTTCCATCTCATAAACAGGCATTTCAAGGTTACGCCAGCTTGGCCCCGCTAAAGCAATACAAGCAATAATCGCGAGCAGATAAAAAGTAAACGGCTGTGCATTTACGTTCTTTGGGGAGCTGACTAAATTTTCACTTAAATGCGCTGCGATTAGGTTTTGTGTTTTAGATTTTTTGCCCGTTTGGTAGCGCAGTAGCGAGAGTAAAAACACCGCGAGCAATCCCAGTAACCACAGTGGACGTAAAAATTCTAGTGGCATAAAGGTGGTTTCAGGCAACATAAGAGCCTCTTAATTTGAAATACAGAGCAAACAGAAACAGCAGCAAGATGGCGCCAGATAAAGGCCAGTAGAAAAGATCTTTTTCGGGTCTAAATTCTAAAAAATCACTATCAACAGGCTCTAATTTATTGAGTGTCTTGTAGATATTCTGTAATTCATCCTGATTTCTAGCGCGGAAATATTGCCCGCCGGTGAGCTTGGCTATTTCGTTTAAGGTTTTTTCATCGAGATCTGCGGAAGGGTTAATGCGCTGGCGTCCAAACAAGGTGCGTTTAATCATTTCATCTGCACCGATACCTATGGTGTAGATAGTAATATTGTTTTGTGCAGCTTGTTTGGCTGCCATTATCGGCTTGATTGTACCGGCGGTATTTGCACCATCGGTAATTAAAATTAAAACACGTTGTTCATTTTTATTTTCCACAAAACGTTTTATCGCCATGGCAATAGACTCTCCAATGGCGGTTCGCTTGCCAACTAAGCCAATTTCGGTTTCATCAACCATCTGCTGTATGGTATTGAGATCAAAGGTCAGCGGCGTTTGTAAATAAGCATGATCGGCAAATAGGATCAGGCCTAATCTGTCACCGTGACGCTCCTTAATAAAGGTTTTTAAGAGATCTTTGACTAAGGTTAAACGATCTACTGTCTGCCCGTTTAAGGGCATATCTACTTCCTGCATACTGCCAGACAGATCCAGTGATAAAATCATATCGCGGCTCTGCTGCTGCAGGCGAATCGGCTCACCAAACCAGATAGGTTTCGCTAAAGCACTTAATAATAAAAGCCAAACTATCCAGGGAATAAACGCGTTTAAATTGCTCTGTTGATTTTGCGACTGTTCGCCACTTAATCCCTTTGCAAGCGGGATCCAGACTTGTGTATAGTCACGTTTTTTTGCCTTTAAAAAATACCGGGCAATAAAGGGGAGCGGTAATAGCAGAAAAACCCATAGGTAAACAAATTCAAACATTGTTATTTGCCTCTTTGCGCTGTTTTTTAATTTGTTTTGGAAACTCTTTTATCCATATCTTGGTCTGTGCTAAGTCATCTGTTGAACAGGGCTGTTCGCTATTTGTATACAGGCGTTTTAGAAACGCTTGTTTGCTGTCAAACAGGGGATTCGTTGCATAACTCTGCAGAAAATCAAACCATAACTCGCCATGTAATGAAGCCACCTGTTGGCGCGGGAAATATAATAATACTACACCTTTAAGAAGCTGATTTAATTCGATAAAATTGGCATTAGCCTGTTTGAGTTGCTGCAGTTTTTTTAATGCTTGTTGTTGCTTTAACTGCTGTTTTTTCAAGTGCTTTAACAGATAAGTTGTACCCACAATCACGACAATAAATGCAAGCGCTAAAAGCCAATAGATAGGGGCTGGCGGCCACCAATCGGGGGCTGTTGGCGTTACAATATCATTAAGTTGTGATAGCGGGTTCTGATTAGCGAGCGGTGACATGAAACTGCTCCATTAATGAGTTAGACGCACAAAGTTGATAAAGCGGAATACCTTGTTTGATAAATGTACTGACCACCTTTTGTTGACGTTCACTGGCTGCATCTTGGTATTGCTGCAGGGCATCTTTTTGTTTAAAAAAACCACTACCATAAAGGCTATTTATTTTTACTCTTGCCTGCTGCACATTTTTGGGCAGCAGTTGTTCAAGCGGATCGCTAATCTGCCAGGCACTAATCTGATTATGGCGTCGCATCTGACTTATCAATTTCTGGCAGTTTTGATCGAGCTGTGAAAAATCGCTAATCAAATGAATTTGGCTGCCTGTTTGTACTAAACGGGAGAGACGTTTAAGTTGCACGAATAATGATTGTGCACTGTTTTCCGATTTAAAAGGTCGGGCTTTACATAAGCGTTCACTTTGATGAAGAAAAGTCATTAAACCTTTGCTTCTGCCTGTGGGTTTTAGCTCCGCAACCTCTTGCTGGTTAAATACAATACCGCCCAAACGGTCATTACGCTGTTTAGCTTGCCAACTCAGCAGTGCAGCAAGGTGGCAAGCCTGCACGGATTTAAAGACAAACTGACTGCCAAAAATCATACTGTCAGAAAGATCTAATAAAATAAAAACCGGGCGCTCTTTCTCTTCCTGGTACAGTTTTGTATGCGCTTTGCCTGTTCGTGCTGTGACTGACCAGTCAATAGCGCGCACATCATCACCCGCCTGATAACGGCGAACTTCCGCAAATTCCATACCCCGGCCTTTAATTTTAGCCAGATAATTGCCTGCAAGTTGTCGATATGCGGCACTGGCAACCGGCTGCAGCTGCAGTTTTGCCTGTTGTTTATAACTGAGTAATTCACTGAGGCTAACATCGGTCCCGGTGAGATACGGACTATTAGCAAACAGCGCTGGTTTAGTGGCATTCATTAGGCTGGAATCGCTACCTGATTAATAATCTCTTTAATAACACGATTTGTGTTAATACCTTGCGCCTCTGCTTCATAACTTAAAATTAGGCGATGGCGTAAAACTGGGTAGAGGTTGCGAATAATATCATCTGGCATCACGTAATCACGGTTATCAAGCCAAGCGCGGGCTTTTGCTGTGCGCATTAATGCCAGTGTTGCACGGGGGCTGGCACCATAACTTATCCACTCTTTTAATTGCGTTCCATAACGTGCTGGTTGGCGTGTCGCGATAACCAGATCAATTAAATATTGCTCTAAATGTGGCGCAATATTGATATTCATAATCTCATTACGGATAGCAAATATTTGTTCATTTAATAATGGTGTCACCTCGGCAACCGTTTCTTTTAAAATCTCTTTGTGATTAAGTTTTAAAATTTCTTTTTCGGTCGCGGCATCAGGGTAGTCTAATTCAAGATGCATAATAAAGCGGTCTAATTGTGCTTCAGGTAAAGGATAAGTACCTTCCTGCTCAATTGGATTTTGTGTTGCCATTACTAAAAATAGTTCAGGTAACTGATAGGTTTTTTTACCTACGGTAATTTGATGCTCCGCCATCGCCTCTAATAAAGCAGATTGTACTTTGGCTGGCGCACGGTTTATTTCATCAGCAAGGATTAAATTATGAAACAGCGGGCCTTTTTCAAAAATAAACTCGCCTGTTTCCTGGCGGAAAATATCGGTGCCTGTTAGATCCGACGGTAATAAATCGGGGGTAAATTGAATGCGATGAAAATCACCTTCAATGCCATCTGAGAGGGCGTTAATAGCGCGGGTTTTAGCAAGTCCAGGTGGACTTTCAACAAGAATGTGACCATCTGCTAGTAAAGCAATTAATAAACCATCTACCAGTTCACTTTGTCCTAAAATCATTTTATTAAGGTAAGTTCGTAATGCGTCAAGTTGTTGTTTTGCCATGTTTATAATCTGCTTAAATTAAGATAAAGAAAAATATACTGCCAATAACAGTCAACTTCAAGGTAAAAAAGTTCCTCTAACGTTTGTAAATTAAAGCAGTTGACACAATAATTATTGTCAGTGATCTCTAATTGAGTGGTGCAAATCTTATTTTTTATGATTTTGCACATGTTTTTTTTTTAAGTTTTTACGTATTATTAACATTAATTTAACCAAACCGAAGGAATCAACATGAGCGAATTAGAATCGATTATTTGGCATACGCTTGGTTATCTCGCCATGCCAACTATTTTTATTGCAGGTTTTGTCGGTGTGTTTTTGGTGGCCATTGCTATTTTAAAAGTTTTCGGCGAAACAGCAGTCGAAGATTAATCACAAATATTGCCGAGAAAAGTCAAAGCACTATTGCATAAAGTTATATATTGGTAGGCTCCCTATGTAGTTTTAGCGGAGCTTTTTTATGCAGCGAGGAGAACGATATGCAGATTTATATTATGCGTCACGGGCAAGCCGAAATGATGGCCCACTCCGACGCGGAGCGAGCTTTAACTTCGCTTGGGCGTTTTGAATCAGAAAAAATGGCAGCTTATTTAGCGAAACGAGATGTCTCTTTTGATGCCGCATTGATAAGTCCATACCTGCGTGCCCAGCAAACTTGGGAATCAGTGCGACCGTTCTTCCCTGAAATATCAAATGTACAAACGATTAAATTTTTAAGACCAAGTGGCAGTGCGCGTAAATCAGTTAATGAGGTTTTAGCTTTACAAGCAGCAGGAGTAAAAAAGCTATTAATTGTTTCACATCTGCCGTTAGTTGGTTACATCGTTGGGGAGCTGGCTCCTGCAGCCGGTGTGCCTGCATTTTCAACCTCCTCTGTAGGCCATGTGGAACTCGATGAAAGTGGATTTGGTTATCTGCACAGTTTAACGACGGTTTCTCAGATCAACAAGAAAATCAATCAGAGTTAAAAGAGAGAAAAATAGCTCTGGAAGTTTACCGTTAAAATATAAGCACTGCTTTTATGGCAATTAAAAGTAAGTGCACGCTTTAAGTACACGCTTTAAGTACACGCTTATAGGTACGTTACTTTTCAATGCTAGGCGTACTGATTAAATTCAATATTTTATGACATATCATTATTTTCAATATAAATATTCACAATTGCGCAATATTACCCGTTTCTTTATGCCATTAATAAATCCCCCAATTAGCGAATTTAAATACAATTAGAATTGATTGTTAGTACTTACTTTATCTTTACTCATTTTTTGTAAGCGCTTGCTATTTTCTTTTTTGTATACAGGTTCAAACATTTGCAATAATAACAGCCCCTTTTTAAGTTTGTTGACGATAGATATGGTTAAATCTCCACCGATTACTTATCAATTTTTACAAGGAAAACCTATGAATTACCCATTTTCAAAAGTGACTCTGGCATTGACGCTGGCATTCAGTTTAGCCGCTTGTGGCGGCGGTGGCGAAACAGCACCACCTCCTCCACCTGTAGCTGATTGTGAAATAGAGCATTCGACACTCGCTTGTTATCAAGGTGATGAAACTGTTGCTGCAAATTGTGGACTGATTACCTATCAAGTTATGGTGGAATCCTTTGTTGATGGGGATAGCAATTTAGGTTACGGCACTGGTTATGGTGATAGTCACCATGAAGGCGATTTGCAGGGGGTTATTGATTCTCTTGATTATATTAAAGGCTTGGGTGTTAATGCTATCTGGCTAACCCCTATTTTTCAGTCTACCGCTACTTCTGGGCAAGATGATTGGGCTGACCGCTTAGATGCAACTGGTTATTTTGCGAGTGACTACTTTAAAATAGACGCTAAATTTGGCGATATGGCGAAAGCAAAAGAGTTGGTTGATGCAGCACATGCGAAAGGTTTATATGTGTTTTTTGACGGAGTATTTGGTCATCATAAGGGGAATGTTGAGCCATCACCAAACGGTCTAACTCCTAAGGGAAGCAATAATCCAGTCGATTACCCGGAAAGCTTAGCATTTTATAAAGAGGTGGCAACTTACTGGATCAATGAGCTTAAAATTGATGGTTGGCGTTTAGACCAAGCATATCAAGTGCCAACTGACCAATGGACGGAGCTACGTGAAGCTGTAGAAAAAGCTTCTGCAAGTGTTACTTACACAGATGCAAACGGTCAAACGGTAAATCCATTGGGTTATATGGTAGGCGAAATTTGGAAAGGGCAAAATGAAATTGCTGAAACAGGCTATTGTTCAGATAAGTCTCCTGCGCTGCATTCCAACTTTGATTTTCCTATGCGTTACAGTGTGGTACAAACTTTTGCAGTAGAAGAGAGTGGCGCAGGTAATCGCCCTGCAACAACCTTAAACAGCGGTTATATGAGTCATCTTTCCTACCCGGCTCATGCTATGCCAAACCTGATGTTAGGCAATCACGATCTAGTGCGCTTTGGTGACCTACTGCAGCGTGGTGATATTAGCTCACCTGATAATGCTGAATACTGGACAAGACACAAAGGTGCCTTTAGTTTTATGGCAGCTTATTCAGGTCCCATTACACTCTATTATGGTGAAGAGATCGGTGATGAACTGCCAGGCTTTGCGGATAAAGAAGACCCATGTGATGCGACTCGAGGACGTTGCGATGATCATGTCGCACGTACTAGCGCGAAAGTCGAGGGGGTTACAGGTGTTACATTAAACAGTAATCAGGCGGATCTTAAAGATTATGTAGCAGATTTAATGACTATACGCAGTGCTAACCCAGCGCTATTTAATGGTGAGCGTACTCATATCTATTCAGACACTGATATCTATATTGATCATAAAAGTGCTACAGATAACAATGTGCTTTACCTGATTAATATCAGTGATAGTAATGTTACTCATGAATTAACAGGTTTAAGTATCGGTAGTGATGGCGATCTAACGGATCTGTTAACGGGCAGTGTATATAAAATTGCGGGTGATACCTATTCTGTAACACTTAATCCATTTGAGGCTCTATTTTTGAATATAGAGTCTCCTTTAGCAGATGGGCCGCAATCGCCAACGGGTGACGATATTATTGGTGAAGGTTTTATGGGATCTTGTACTAATCCCGATTCCAATGAAACAGCTCCGCTTGATGTAGATATGTTTATTCGTGGAACCTACGAGGGTGGGGATGGTTTTGCTGCAACGCCAGCATCACACAAGTTTAGCTACAAAGGCCTGAACACCTATCAAGTTGTGGTAGCTGAATCTAAAGCCGTAGCTTATAACTTTAAGTTTGCTGCCAGCGATTGGTCAACTGAGTTTGCTGTTGCAGGCAGTGCGCCTGTTATGCTTGCTAAAGAGCAGGACTTAGCGGCTGCCGTAGGTTCTGGAACTGAGTCTCCTATCACTATTCCAGAAGCGGGAAATTATGTGTTTAGTTTCAGCGTTAATAATGACGGTTCAGCGAACAAGCTGATGGTCAGTAAATGTGCTGAGTAACGCTTAGTTAACTGCTAGATCAAAAAAGGGAGGTCAGTTAACTGGCCTCCCTTTTTTATGACTAGAAGCCTGCAATTTAATTACTTCTCATATTCCTGTTTCATCTGCCAATCTTCAAGTTCAACTAGCACCAGTAAGGCGCCATGGCCGCCAAACTCTAGTGGTGCTTGGTGAAATGCTAAAATATCAGGGTGCTGTGCCAACCAAAGCGGCACCTGTTTTTTTAAGATATGTTTGCCGACGCCGTGCATTACACTGCAGCAATATAACCCCTCTTTTTTGCAGCAAGCGAGCAATGCGCCAAGCTCACGTTTTGCTTCTTCTTGAGTAAGGCCATGCAGATCTAAAATTATCTCCGGGGCAAAGTCACCACGTCGTAACTGTTTTATTAAGTATTTTTCAGCATCTTGGCGTATATAACGGATTGGCCCCTCTTCAGCTAGATGCGGTTCAAATCCATCAGAGAAATGATCGGTTTCAAACGAAGCGACCAGCGTTTGTTTGATGATCTGTTTTTTCTTCATGTTTTTAGTGGGCAGTTTTATGGTATCCTGCTGTAACTTTTTGATACCTGAAAACTCTGCGCTAAATAGAGAAAAATCATCATTTTTATTTTTATCGGTCATGGCCTTTCCAAAGATAAATCTTGATAGCTGCAGTTTACCTTAATTGGAGAATAAGTTGGATACGATTTTTAGTGATGAAGCGGTTAACGAACTGCAGACCATCCAGGATATGATACGTTGGGCAACCACTGAGTTTAACCGAGCTGGCTTATTTTATGGTCATGGCACAGATAACGCTTTAGATGATGCAACGCGCCTTATTATGCCTTCACTAAATTTGCCATTACACTGTAATAGTGAAATCTACAACGCTCGTTTAACACGCCGTGAGCGTGAAATGTTAGTGGAGCTGATTGTCAAGCGTATTGATTTACGTATTCCGGTGGCTTATTTAACCAATACCGCATGGTTTGCCGGTTTAGAGTTTTATGTCGATGAGCGCACCTTAGTACCTCGCTCTCCATTTGCACAATTGATTGACTCCCGCTTTGCTCCTTGGTTAAAAGAATCGCCACAGCGAATTTTAGATTTATGTACAGGCAGTGGCTGTATTGCAATTGCCTGTGCTTATGCTTTCCCTGATGCTGAAGTCGATGCTGTCGATATTTCAGATGATGCATTAGAAGTGGCTGAAATTAATATCCAAGGGCATGGATTAGAACAGCAGGTTATTCCAATGTTATCAGATCTCTTTTCTGGTGTAGAAAATGAAAAATACGATCTGATTGTTTCAAATCCGCCTTATGTTGATGCGGAAGATATGGCAAACTTACCTGATGAATTTAAACATGAACCAGAGCTTGGTTTAGCATGTGGTTTTGACGGCTTAGATCTAGTGCGTAAAATGTTAAATCAAGCCGCTGATATGCTCAATGAAAACGGCTTGTTATTTGTTGAAGTGGGTAATTCACAAATTCATTTACAAGCAGCTTATCCTGAAATTCCATTTGAGTGGATTGAGTTTGCGGCAGGCGGGCATGGTGTATTTGTTTTAACAAAAGCACAGCTTGATAATATTAAAATCTAAATTTATTAAAATAGAGCAATTAGTCTCTGTTTTTAAAGTCACTTAGTTAAAAACGGGAAATAATCATGGCAGGAAGCAGTATCGGTCAACTCTTTAAAGTGACCACATTTGGCGAAAGTCACGGTGCAGCATTAGGTTGTATTGTTGATGGTATTCCGCCTAATCTAGAGATTTGCGAGGCAGATCTTCAGCACGATTTAGACCGACGTCGTCCGGGGCAGTCTCGTTATACAACGATGCGCCAGGAAGGTGACCAAGTTAAGATTTTATCTGGTGTTTTTGAAGGAAAAACAACGGGTTGCAGCATTGGTTTGATGATAGAGAATACTGACCAGCGTTCAAAAGACTACTCTGCGATTAAGGATCTGTTCCGTCCAGGCCATGCTGATTACACTTATCATCAAAAATATGGACACCGTGATTACCGTGGCGGTGGCCGTTCATCAGCACGAGAAACCGCAATGCGTGTTGCTGCCGGAGCAATTGCTAAAAAATATTTAAAAGAGCAATTTGGCATTGAAATTCGTGGCTATTTAAGTCAGTTAGGTGATATTACACCTGATTCAATTGATTGGAATGAAGTGGAAAATAATCCATTTTTCTTCCCTGATGCTTCGAAACTCGGCGCGCTTGATATTTATATGCGTGATTTGATTAAAGAGGGCAACTCAGTGGGTGCGAAAGTATCGGTTGTGGCTTCGGGTGTGCCTGTTGGCTTAGGTGAGCCGGTATTTGATCGTTTAGATGCAGAACTTGCGCACTCATTAATGAGTATTAATGCCGTGAAAGGTGTGGAGATTGGTGATGGTTTTGCTGTTGCTAATCAAAAAGGCACTGAGCACCGTGATGAAATGACGCCGGATGGTTTTTTATCAAACCATGCTGGTGGTATTTTAGGTGGTATCTCGACGGGGCAGGATATTATTGCGCATATCGCGTTAAAACCAACTTCAAGTTTAACCATTCCCGGTCGTACAATTACCGTTGATGGTGAACAAACAGAGATGATCACCAAAGGGCGACATGATCCATGTGTGGGTATTCGTGCTGTGCCAATTGCAGAAGCGCAAATGGCTATTACTTTATTGGATCATCTGCTTCGTCATAGAGCGCAGAACCTGAATGTGACAACCAATACACCGTTTATTAAATAATATAGGTTCTAACGGATAGAATTTATAAATTGAAAAGCACAGTTACTTTTACAGTAAGTGTGCTTTTTTATACTTTTAAAACGGTAACTGCCAATCTAAAGAAAACTGAATAAACTGTTTTAATAGCGGGCTTTGATACTTTTCTTTATGGCAAACAAGCCAGTAATCACGCGACATATCAAGTTCAAGGTTAAGTTGTACTAAACGTTTATCATTAAGCGCGTGGCGAGCCGCCAGTTTAGAGATACAGGTTATGCCCAAACCAACCGAGGTACAATTAATGATCGCCTCTGTGGTATTTAGCTCTAAAGAAATAGAATAAACGTTTAGTTTCTCGCCGATATGTTTTATAAAAAAATCGCGCGTCCCCGATCCTATTTCTCGTAAAATCCACTGTTGATTTTCTAAATCACTTAAGCTTAATTTTTTCTTTTTAGCTAGCGGGTGTGCGCTATTGCAGACTACCACCATCTCATCTTTCAACCAGCGGATTGACTGTAATTGCTCGTCAAAAAAATAAGCTTCGACTAAACCGATATCGAGTTCATACTCTTTTATCTGTTTGCAGATAGTGGTGCTGTTCTCAATTAACAGGGATTGCTTGAGATGTTTTGTACTTGCTCTAAAGTCAGATAACAGTGACGGAACAACATGGTTACCAATTGTATTGCTTGAGCCGATGCGCAGTTTTCCAGTGAGACTAGTTTGCTGTTCAAATAAGCGAGTTATTGCTTTGCTTCGCTCAATTTGTTCATCTGCAAGTGGTAGTAACTGCTTACCCCATTCATTGATTAATAGGCGGTTGTTTTTACGTTCAAACAGTTTATGACCAAGCTGCTTTTCAAGCTCAGCAAGTCCCATACTTACTGCTGGTTTGCTGATAAATAGTTTTTTAGCAGCTGCGGTAATGGTTTTCTCTTGAGTTATACAAATAAAAACCTGTAATTGTTTTAAGGTGATATTCATAAATGCCTTTTAGTAATGCTCAGTAAGCTGTTAAGTTTGATTTGATGTGGGTAAGATAGTTTAAACTACTTTTAGTATGCAATAATAATCTCTTTAATAAACCAGCGAAGCTGTGACTGTGATTTACAAATTTAAAAATATTAATAACTATTTGTGTAATATTCCGAGTGCGCTGGCAGGGCTTGCATTAGGTATTTCTAGTTTAGGTTTGTGCTGGGAAAACAATGTTAACCTACAAGGTGCCGGGCAGATGTTTGGCGCTATAGTGGCGAGTTGCATCCTTTTGCCTCTTTTTTTTAAGTTTCTATTTAATCCGCATCTTTTAAAGCAAGATTTACAACACTATGTCGGTGGCAGTGTTGCACCAACTATTGCGATGGCAACTATGGTGGTGGCAAATAATATTGCTTTATATTATTTTCAACTAGGACAAGTTATCAGCTTGTTGGCCATTATTTTACATCTGTGTTTATTGGCCATGTTTATCTTCTACCGAAGCAAAAATTTTAAGTTTGAACATATTTTACCAAGTTGGTTTATTCCGCCTATCGGTCTTGTTATTGCGCTGATTATGTACCCTGGCGGTATCAGCCCTCCACTAGCAGAGCTGATATTACAGTTTGGCTTGCTCTCTTACGCACTATTGTTACCTGTTGTATTATATCGATTGCTGTTTTCTGAAAAATTTTGTGATCATGAAAAGCCAATTCTCGTTATCCTGGCTACTCCTGCAAGTTTATTATTGGCGGCTTACTTTGTGGCTGCAACTGAACCAAGTTATTTAATGATCGCTATACTTGCTCCGCTTGCACTTGTAATGACGCTATTTGCCTATTTTGCATTTATAAAGTTATTACGTTTGCCTTTTACTCCTGCTTATTCAGTATTTACCTTTCCATTGGTTGTTGGGGCCACAGCTCTGTTTAAAACAAGTCAGTTTCTATTAGAAGATGGTTTTAATATGCAGGTGGTAGTTATTATCGAACAATTAGCCTATCTGGAATTAGTGATTGCAACCTTGATGGTTATTTATGTGAGTATGCGTTATATGCTCTATTTTTTAGCTATGGCTAAATAATATCCCTCAAGAGGAGCATCTCTTGAGGAATATTATTGTGGCTGAATTAAGTCAGGTTAACCAAAAAGTCTTCCAAGCTCTTTTTTCATTTTTTTCTCTAGCTCTTTACCTTCCTGTTTAAGCTCATCTTGTGATTTTTCCTGTAGTTTTTCCTGCTGTCTTTTAAATTCGGCCTTGGCTTTTTCTTCGAGTTTTTTAGCTTTCATTTTAAGCTCATCTTTTAAAGCGCCATCCATATCTAAAGCAAATTTAGGATCTGTAAAAGGACCGCTAATCAGAAGAGGTATTGTTACACCGCTAAGGTCATACACCTCTGTATCTGCATCGCTTTTCGATAACGGTGTGATACTTAATTTGTAATCTAACGATTCTTTCAAAATATCCACTAGACCTAAACCGTCTAGACGCATAACAGGTGATAACATTAATAATTTGTTATTATCTACCACCCCTTTTTTTATACTGAATTCACCGCTTAATGAAGCGAAATCTGTTTTCTTAATATTGGCTTCTGTCGGCACTGACTTTCCTGTCAGTTTAGCTTTTAGTGTACGGATCTCCTGCGGAATGTTAACACCGTATAATTCACCATCGAGTAACTTAAAATCACCATTACCCGCTAACTGAGATTTTATTTTGCTTGTCGTTAAACCTTTACCAATTGCATAAAAGTTAAACGCGGTTGTACCACTAAGCAGATCAATATCGGCAGCATCGATAAGTAAAGGTCGAATTTGTACATCTTTAAGTGTGCTTGAAAGCTTGTATTTATTTAAACCTTTTGCATCGTCAACCCAAGCGTTTACCGTTAATAAACCTTGGTATAACTGCGCGGTTAAAGGTTTAACTTGTGCTTTGCCTTTATTTATTTCAACAGTTGTATCGATTTTACCAATGGTTAAGCCTGATGCTTTAAGACCTGCAATAGCTAAGGATCCCTTAACATCTAAGCTGTGTAAAAAGCTTAAATCAGGCTCCTGCTCGCTTACTGTCTTCGTCTTATTTGTTGTACTGCTTGTTGTGCTTTTAGCGCTTGTATCTGCTTTTTCTGCTGACTTTTTATCTGCAGGGGATTTGGCCGGTGCCTGTGTCAGGTAAGGATTAAGATCCCATTCGTTACCCTGTAGGGTAAAGCGTACCCTGGTTAAATTAGTTGTCTGTACTGAGAGCACGCCTTCTAAGTGAATTTTATCAACTTCTAAAAATAGCTCACTAAGATCGGCTTTACCTGTATTCAGATCATAATGGATATTACTTCTAAGCGAGCTTATTATCTTACCATTTGGCAAATCTTTGCCTGTAAATGTTGTTTTCAAGTTAAGGTTATTAACTTGCACTGATGAAAAGTCAGGTGCAACAATTAATTTTGACTGTAACTCAATCTGACCATGCATTTGTGCAACCGCTAGCGCGGTTAAAACAGATAAATCAGTTTCCTTGCCTAATACAAATTTACCAAGACGAATGTGGTTGATATTTACCTTGCTAGTTGAGCCAACTTTTAAATCCTGCACTTCAATTACAGCATTTTTAATATTTATGCCTGCTAACTGTGCTTTATCAATTGCAAAAAATCCAGGCTTTTGACTTTCAGGTGTGGCGTTTTCAGGTGTTTCCTGCTCTATTTCTTTAGAGTCTGTTGCTACTTTTTCAGGGAACATATTATCAAGGTTCGATGAGCCATCTTTATTGGTTATCAGGTTTAACACTAAGCCATTCAGTGTTAACTCGCCAATTTGAATCTCCCCCTTAAATAGCGGTAACACCTCTAAACCGATCGCCGCATTATCTATCTTCACTAAGTGTTTGCGATTAAAACCATCGAGGTTATTTAATTCAATTTCACCACTGCTAAAACCGAGCTGCGGAAAAAATGTCCAGCCGATATCCCCGTTAATCAACAGATCCCGGTTAATTGTTTTTTTAACCTGAGTTTGGATCTCTTGTTTATAATCATTGGGATCGATTACTGTTACTAAAATTACAGCGGACAGAATAAGCAGAGCTATCAGCCCTGCAAATAATTTAACAAACAGTTTCATCGGATTTTCCTTTTAAGTGAGAACTAATTGAGATTAAATAAAGTGTAACCTGTTTTTATTAATTTTAAATTATTGAAAACAAAAATATTAAGTTAATGGTAACTCTGTCGTGTATTTCAGTTGCTCCATCGCAAAGCTGGAGTTTACGTCGGTTAAGCCACTAACATTATTCACCAGCATTTTGTAAAAGCGGTCATAACAACGCATATCAGCAACTAACACTTTAAGCATATAATCGTATTCTCCCGCCATACGGTAAAATTCCATCACGGCTGCAAAACCTTTTACTTGTAGAACAAAATCCTCTAACCAACGTTCGGAATGTTGTTGTGTTTTGATTTGCACAAAAGCGATCAGCTGTAACCCTAATTTTTCCGGGTTTAATAAAGCCACGCGTTGTCGGATAACCCCCTCAGTTTCAAGGCGTTTTACGCGATTCCAGCAAGGTGTGGTGGTCAGGTTTAACTGCTCCGCAATCTGTTGTAAAGATAACGAAGCATCTTGCTGCAATAGGCTTAATATTTGTTTGTCGGTATTATCAATTGGCATGGTTACCTGCTTATTCATGCTGGTTGGGGTGAATTTTCTTTTAATGACTCAATATTAAGGTTGATTTTCTTATAAATCAAAATTTAATAGCAATTTAAGGAACTATTTCTACAGCTAGTTGGTTAATCTTAATTTATGCAAAACAAAAACAATAAAGGACAATCTATTATGAGTAAGCAACGTAACTGGGTGGCTAATGCGATTGAGAAAATTCAAGCTGATTATCAACGCAGTGCTGATACACACTTGATTAAACTTAATCTTCCGCAACTTGATGGTATTGATATTTACCTTAAAGATGAAAGTACTCACCCGACCGGCAGTTTAAAACACCGCTTGGCACGTTCTCTATTTTTGTATGCTTTATGTAATGGGAAAATTAAGCAGGATACCACTATTATTGAAGCCTCATCAGGCAGTACAGCTATTTCAGAGGCGTATTTTGCACGTCTATTAGGGCTGAAATTTATTGCTGTGATGGCAAAAAGTACCAGCCAGGAGAAAATCGATCAGATAAGCCTCTATGGTGGTGAGTGTTTTTTAGTTGATTCCACTGAGATGATTTACGCTGAATCGGAACTGTTAGCCAAGCAGTTAAACGGTTATTACATGGATCAATTTACTTATGCCGAGCGTGCTACTGATTGGCGGGGTAATAATAATATTGCCGATTCTATTTTTATGCAGATGAAATTGGAGCCCAATCCAATTCCTAAACATATTGTGATGAGTGCCGGCACGGGAGGCACAAGCGCAACGATTGGACGTTATTTGCGCTATAACCAATTAGATACTGAACTGACTGTAGTTGATCCTGAAAATTCCGTGTTTTTCGATTATTTTAAAAGTGGGGATAGCAGCTTAGTAACTAATAGTAGCAGCAGAATTGAGGGCATTGGTCGTCCTCGCGTCGAGCCTTCGTTTATCGCATCATTGCTTGATAATATGATCAAAGTGGCCGATGTAGAATCGGTGGCTACGGTTTTGTGGCTTGAGAAAATCTTGGGACGCAAAGTAGGGGCAAGCACTGGGACCAATATGGTTGGGGTGTTGCAGCTGGCAAAGCAGATGCTGGACAATGGCGAGTCTGGTTCGATTGTGACGTTATTATGTGACAAAGGAGATCGTTATTTGGGCAGTTATTTTAATCCTGATTGGGTAGCTAAAAATATAGGGGATATTGGCCCATATCTGGCGCAGTTGGATAGGTTTTTGGGGAAGGATAAGTAAGGCTGTTTTTAAGCTAACCAACCGCTATTATTTTTTAACCTTGCGCTGCTTTTTCTGTTTAGCTTGAGCAGCTCAAACTGAACCTCGTCTATTTTTCAGTTAGAAAATCTCAATCTGCAACGACTATATTTTAGCCTTATGCTTAGCAGTCTTAAGTGCTTTGGATACACGTAAAAAGTATAACTGATACTGCTCTAAATGAGTAACACTCTGATTTCACAGGTAAAATAAGGTGACTTTTATTTGTTGAATTTTTTATGGTTATTGTTGCCCGTTATGTTTACTACATTCTCTTTTTTACCGATAGAAAAATCAGAGGGGATTATGCATATTTGCAAAGGAATATAATGGAGATATATCATATTTCACCTTAGTAAAGAATCACTTAGCGGGCTTTTGTGTTTTATAATAGCGCTTTGCTATTCGACGGACTCAGGTTAAAGAGGGAAAGTGAATTTTATTTTGTAATTGTAGTAACTATCATTGCTCCAGATGGTGTCTCTCAAAAAGTGAGTGTGACATGTGTCACGCATTCAAAAGGAAACAAGAAAATGACCTATATGCTGCTAACTTTCAGCTAGCAGACTGATACCGAGATGAAATGGTGGCTGTAAGCGCATTCTTATTTAATTTTCAGTGAAAAAAAACCGATAACACAAAGCTTCCTTTGACAAGGATCACATTTTCCAAAATAAAATATTTACTCCTTTTTATAAACGACAAGAAATGACGGGAAACGACATGAAATGACTAAAAGATGATTTGTTTGTCATGAGCTGTTTGCGTACCTTCCTTTTTTATTTGTAGCGATCCAATCTGTATATGCACTTTCAAAATGATGAGTGTATAAAGTTTAAAAATATCAAGGAGAGAGTTCAGTGAATCTGATAAAGCTAACAATAGCGATTTTATCGCTCAGCGTTATCGGCGGTTGTGGAAATAGTGAAGATACAAATACCACAACTCCGACTAAAAAATTAAACGTTCGAGTTATAGATGGGTATTTATTTGATGCGCTTGTCTGGCTGGATGTTAATAAAGATGGAAAACAAGATGCTGACGAACCACAAGCATGGACCGATATCGATGGCCGAGCATCGTTAGATATTACTCATGTTGATGGTGATATTACAAATTATCCGGTAATTTCAAAATCGGTAAAAGGAAAAACCATTGACGCAGATGTGCCGGGTGTAACCATCGCACATAACTATCAGATGAAAGCTTCTGTTGAAAGTTATTCTTCGGACACAACTCAAATAATCACACCAATTACGACATTACTTAATGTAAAAATGTCAGCTGGGCAATCAAGAGAAGAAGCTGCGACTGAAATCCGCACCATACTTAAACAACCAGATTTAAGTTTTGATGAAGATTATATTGCTACGGATGCAACTTTATTGGCTCACTCAGCTAAGGCATTAGTACAAATTTTACCTGAAGAGTTCGATGCAAATTTAGTCTCTGAGCATGCTGATGAATTGCTAAGCGGTGCGCAGCAACTTGGTAATGAAATCGCAACACAACTTGCTAACAATGAAGAGCCAAGCCTGGCTGGTAAGGTTTTATATAAAGATGAAGCTGGTGAGATAATTTTAGATATCGATAGTGACGGTGATGGTGTTGCTGATGAGGTTGATAAATTCCCATCTGATCCATTAGAAAGTATGGATTTTGATAATGACGGTAGTGGCGATAACGCCGATCTTGATGATGATGGTGATAACGTTGCCGATAAAGATGATCTATTCCCTTATGATAATTCTGAATCATTAGATACTGATAACGATGGTACTGGTAATAACGCCGATCTTGATGATGATAATGATAGCGTGGCAGATAATAGCGATGCTTTTCCATTAGATGCAACTGAATCTGTTGATACAGATAAAGACGGCACAGGTAATAATGCTGACTCTGATGATGATGGTGATGGTGTTGCTGATACAGATGATGCCTTCCCATTAGATCCTACGAAAACAACTGACAACGACGGCACCGGTAATGATTCTGATGGTGATGGCGTAGATAATGATAGCGATGCTTTCCCGTTAGATGCATCTGAATCTGTCGATACAGATGCAGATGGTACAGGTAACAATGCTGATAGCGATGATGATGGCGATAGCGTAGCTGATGTCGATGATGCTTTCCCGTTAGATGCTTCTGAAACAATCGATAGCGATAACGATGGCACAGGTAATAATGCTGATAGCGATGATGATGGCGATAGTATTGCAGATAAATTTGATGCTTTCCCATTAGATAAAGATGAGTCTGTCGATACTGACGGTGACAAGCAAGGCAATAATGCCGATCTTGATGATGATAATGACAATGTTGCAGATACAGACGATGCCTTCCCGTTAGATGCTTCTGAAACAATTGACAGCGATAACGATGGCACCGGCAATAATGCCGATCTTGATGATGATGATGATGGTGTGGCTGATACAGATGATGCCTTCCCGTTAGATGCGAGTGAATCTGTAGATACAGATGCCGATGGTACAGGTAATAATGCGGATACCGATGATGATGGTGATAAATATCTAGATACGGATGAATTAGCTGCAGAAACTGATCCATTAAGTGCTGCAAGTTTACCGCTTGATAGTGATGGTGACTTCATCTCAAATGTTACTGATAGCGATGATGATAATGATGGCGTATTAGATGAAGATGATGCTTTCCCATCAGATGCAACTGAAACTGTAGATACAGATAAAGATGGCACAGGCGACAATGCCGATGCGTTCCCGGCTGATGCAACTGAAACAGCGGATACAGATAATGACGGCACCGGCGACAATGCTGATGCGTTCCCGACAGATGCTTCGGAAACCGCGGATACAGACAACGACGGCTCCGGCGACAATGCCGATGCGTTCCCGACAGATGCTTCGGAAACCGCTGATACAGACAACGACGGCACCGGCGACAATGCTGATGCTTTCCCGGCTGATGCTTCAGAAACAGCGGATACAGACAACGACGGCACCGGCGACAATGCCGATGCGTTCCCG
>JABXKR010000234.1 GCA_013619145.1 Psychromonas sp.
CAAGTAGAAAGAGTAGATAAGATTTTTTACACCCTAGTTTAAGTTTGCAATGCTTGATGAAAAACGGTCAACCGTTCCTGTAAAAACCTGCTTTGGGGCTTGGCATGTAAATGTCGACTTTGTGATTAGGAGACAGGATTCGTATTACATCATGGCGCAGGTTATTGATAACCTATTGAGACGTCGGATATATGACAGCAGACTGTAATCTTCATTAAACTTGCAATAAACGGGCCGTCCATATATGCCCCTTTACGACTTAGAAAGCTAACTCACAAACGCCCACCGAGCGAGTTGTAATATTGTATTATCATCAAGGTTTCGCTATTGACACAACGATCGCTTTCTCCCAAGCGAGCTAGCAGGTTTCGAAGGCATATTCTGTGGCCTGATTGCAATGTACTTCAGCATGGCACAAGTACTTAACGGCGAATTTGGCCGTGAAGTACTGCCTGTAGGTAAAGCTGTATTTTAGTAAGTTAATATCACACCGGTATTATTTTTAAGCTAAAGTGATTGATTCGTTATCAGATTCGATTTGCTAACGGTTTTTTTATTCTTCAGAGCCGTCAATTCTATCCCCATACCAC
This sequence comes from Psychromonas sp., assembly GCA_013619145.1. GTDB lineage: Bacteria > Pseudomonadota > Gammaproteobacteria > Enterobacterales > Psychromonadaceae > Psychromonas. The sequence goes on from JABXKR010000234.1 coordinate 591, forward strand.
GCTGCTGCGTGACATGCTAAAACTCTTTTAAATTATTACACTGTGTCACCTTAAGGCTGATACATGAATAAAAGCCAGGTTACTTTTGAAAAATCAAAAAAAAATGCTCTATTAGTTAGTGCGACCGTTATCACTGAACTCTTTGTTTTTATCTTTATTATGGCCTTATAACGATAGGTTCCGTTTGAAACTGGAGTCATTAATAGTGACAGTAATAAGGAAGTAGAAATAATGAAAGAAGTTGCGTTTCGTTGGATTGATAAATACTTGGTAGATGTAAAAATAAAAGAAAACTTTTTAATCCTCTTTTTTACGCCACTCCTCGCGATTATCATGGTCTGTTTAGCGCTAATGAATGCTTCAGAGCGTCAGCAAGAACAGCTGTTACAGCAGAACATGAATACGATTGCCAACTTGATTTCACAGTCCAACCTGACTGAAAGCGATGTTACGCGCATCCTTGCTAACAGCAGTATTCAGGTGGGCTCAAAGGGCGTAAATACAACTGAGGTACAGGATGCCAGCTACAGTTTAACAACTCAGGCACAGCCAAGCTTACTCAGTACACTTAATCTTGGTCACGTCAGCATTATCATAGTGTCATGCTTACTCATCTCGCTATCCCTTTATTACATTATGACCTTTATGGGCGGGGCACTGTTTAACATCTACGATGCATTACGTCGTCTTGCCGATGGCGATCTGGTTTCTCGTATTGGTTATGCGCCAGCCCGAAATGAATTTAATCTAATAGCGCAAACGATTGATCGTGTATCTGAGCGCGAACAACAACTGGTGAAAGCAACGCAGGAAGCGATCGCACTGATCCAGCAAATTAGCTCGCAGTTGCGTCAACGCAGTAACGAGAATGAAGCGCTATCGAACCAACAGCAAGAACGCATAGATTCCTTGGCCAGTGCAACCGAGCAAATGGCAAGCTCAATCCGTGAAGTTGCGAGTCACGCACAAAACACCTCTAGCCAAACCAGCGAGGCAACGCAGACAACAACACAGAGTCTGACGCATGTCGATCAAACGCTTGATGCGATAAAGCAATTAGCCTCTGAAATTAGCTCAGCAGCCGATGCTGTAGCAAAACTGGATAACGATGCTGCGCAAATTGATAATGTAGTGACGACCATTAACTCTATCTCTGAACAAACAAACCTACTGGCATTAAATGCTGCCATCGAAGCGGCGCGGGCTGGTGAGCAAGGTCGTGGTTTCGCTGTTGTCGCCGATGAAGTTCGCACGCTGGCGGGTAGAACGCAAGAAGCAACGGTGGAGATCCAAAAAATGATTGAGTCGCTGCAAGGCAATAGTCAAGGATTAATGAAGGTAATGCACCAAACCGTCAATAATTCTGAATTGAGTGAACAACACATGAATACCGTCAGCAATGACATTCGGCAGATAGCAGAGAAGAATCAATATATTGCGGATCGTAGTACTGAAATTGCCACCTCAGCAGAAGAGCAGGGAGCGGTTGCTGATAATATAGCTTCCGATGTCGATCAGGTGCGCAGCCAATCGCGTTTAGTTGCTAAAATGATCACTCAGTCGGCTACAGAGGTGCAGCAGCTTAATAAGCAAGCTGATGTACTTGAAGACTTAATGAAAGATTTAACAGCATAAGTTATATATCCAAACTGTATGATTCAGGGCTTCCGTTGGGGATACATTTAAACATATTTTGTGACGAAGTGTGTTTCCATGGGCGCTCTCGAAGGATGAGCTTCATTGGCTTTTATTCTTCAGGGTATACTTTGTCTCTATATTCACAGAGATCTTCAATTAGGCAAGAGCCACAGCGAGGTTTACGCGCAATGCAGGTATAGCGCCCATGTAAGATCAGCCAGTGATGAACATCGACTTTAAATTCGGCTGGCACCACTTTCAATAATTTATCTTCAACCTGATCGACATTTTTGCCCATGGCAAACTTAGTACGGTTAGACACACGAAAGATATGGGTATCGACAGCAATAGTTGGCCAACCGAAAGCGGTATTTAATAGCACATTCGCTGTTTTTCTGCCGACACCCGGCAGTGCAACCAGTGCATCAAGATCTTCAGGAGTATAGGAAGAATAAATATTGATTTGAACAGGATGTTTTATCTCATTATGCTCCGATTACGACAAAACCTTATCAGAATTTGTTATTCTCCTTCGTAAATATCCCTGTTTTATGTCTGTTTCTACCCGATTGGCAGGGTCAGTCCAGCGTTGACTCTACCGCTCGTTTCATACAAATGCATTTATGAAAAAGATCGTTTATTAGCCATCAAACAAGCCCTGTTGAGGCGGTGCCCTATCTTCAGGTAAAAAGTCCGGTACTACTGACTTTTTTTCATTAAGGTGAGAGAGGTTCTTCTCGATAACAACAGGATCTTCAATACTGGCAATTACCTTGATCGTGCCACCGCACTGCTTACAAGTCTCAATGTCAATGTTAAAAACCCGCTTTAATCTTTGCGCCCAAATCATCGACTGCTGTTTTTCTGTGAGAATAAAAAGGCAGGGATTATTAGTCAATATCGGTTGAGTGAATTGATATCAAAAAACAAAAAGCTAACTCGCTTTCGCCCCCAAGCGCCTTACAAAACTACAAATCGGTGGCCAAGTTCACTTAGCCACAACAACACATTAAAAATCAACTTGTTAGAATAAAAGAGTTATGGGTGTCCAGCCTTTTGAGTCAATGGAAGTGCGACTTCAGTCACGCCTATGATATTGCGCGGTTAAAACCGCACTTCCCAATATAAAAACAGATCAATTAGTTTTTCGGAATGGTATTAGATTACAAAATTAATGCGATAGGTATAACTTTATAGCTACCCGCAGTAGACTGGAACTTGTGCATTTTCTGTTATTTCATCTACAACTGCATATGATAAAGCACGCCAGAAAACTCAAGCCGTAAAGGACGACTCATATATCCCTCTCAATCAACAAACCTGAACTAAAATATAGCTTAAGCTCATTAACGGTCAAGATTAAAGACCTGCCCCTGATGGCTTTTTCTTCATCATAGCTATTATTACCGTTAATTGTTTAGAGCGTACGAGGGCCTGTTGAACTTTCCTGTTTAATAATTTTTGTACACTCTTCGCAAATAGTTGAACCGACCGATTAAAAACAAATAAATAATGAAATTTATATTTGCGAGCTCTGGTCTTATAACAGTAAATCAAAAAGTTACTGTTCAAGCGTTTAATATTAGCTAAGAGGTAATCAGATTGATAATCTGCTTGATTAGGTTTTAAATCAGAAGGCTGTGTAGTGAGAAAGTATCGTTGTTACTAAAAAGCTTTGAAACTGTAGAAATATTAGCATTTTAAGAGGATTGGAAATGAAAAAAACAATTATAATCTCAGTGATTATGGTCGCTATAGCTGCTTTTTTTGCTTTTGATTTGGGACAATTTTTAAGCCTGTCTCTTATACACATCT
>JABXKR010000237.1 GCA_013619145.1 Psychromonas sp.
GGATAAGGGTCTGAAACAACAATGAAGTTTTCAGGATTACGGTAACCCGGAATAATTTCTTCATTAATGTTTGCACCAGCTTGAACGTTGTTATTACACATAACCCAGTAGGCATTTAACTTGCCGTCTTTAAGCATACGGTTTTGCAGAACAGCATGGTAACCAGGCTTAGGCGGAATGGTACCTTCAGGCAGCTTCCATATTTTCTCGGCTATAGCCCGATGTTTAGGGTTTTTAACCACTAAATCGGCAGGAAGACGATGTGAGAATGTACCTACTTCACGCGCTGTACCACAAGCTGAAGGCTGACCTGTTAATGAGAAAGGACCAGAACCGGGTTTAGAAATCTTACCGGTTAACAGATGCACGTTATACATCAGGTTATTTGCCCAGACACCGCGAGTATGCTGGTTGAACCCCATTGTCCAATAAGAGGTAACTTTCTTAGTCGGATCTGCATATAACTTAGCAAGTTGGATTAGTTTTTCTGCTGGTACACCGGACATTTTCTCTGCGTACTCAACATCAAATTCAGAAACATACTTTGCAAACTCTTCAAAAGTGATTGCTGAAGAACCACCTTTGCCGGGATTTTTAGCCGCTTTTTCGAGTGGGTGAGTTGGTCTTAAACCATAACCAATATCTGTAACACCTTTACGGAAGTTAGTATGTTTCTTCACAAAATCTTTATCGACAGCATCGTTTTGGATGATGTAGTTAGCGATAAAATTCAAGATTGCCAAGTCAGATTGCGGCGTAAAGATCATGCCGTTATCTGCTAACTCAAATGAGCGATGCGTGTAAGTTGATAATACATGAACACGCACATCAGGATTACTTAAACGGCGATCCGTCAGACGCGACCAAAGAATTGGATGCATCTCGGCCATATTTGATCCCCATAGTACAAATGCATCTGCATTTTCAAGATCATCATAACAGCCCATCGGCTCATCAATACCAAAGGTACGCATAAAGCCACCAACAGCAGAAGCCATACAGTGACGAGCATTTGGATCTAAGTTATTAGTACGGAAGCCTGCTTTCATCAATTTAGAAGCAGCATAACCTTCCCAAACGGTCCATTGACCAGAGCCGAACATCCCCACTGAGGTTGGACCTTTTTTCTTCAGGGCATCTTTAAATTTTTCAGCCATGATATCAAAAGCGCTATCCCAGGAGATTGGTTCGAACTGCCCCTCTTTATCGTAAACACCGTCCGTCATTCGCAGTAAAGGCGTTGTTAAACGATCTTTACCGTACATGATTTTCGATAGAAAATAACCTTTAATACAGTTAAGGCCTTTGTTTACTGGTGCGTCTGGATCACCTTGTGTAGCAACAACGCGACCATCTTGTGTGCCGACTAATACACTACAGCCTGTACCACAAAAACGACAAGGTGCTTTGTCCCACTTGATTTTGCTGGCATCCTTGCTGGCAATTAAATTGCTGGCGGAGGCTGGTAGTGTTATGCCAGCAACAGCAGCTGCAGAGGCAACCGCTTGTGCTTTCATAAATTCACGTCTGGTAAATTTCATTTTACTCCCTCACTTATTTCTGCGTCTATTTGTTCAAATTCATGATAAACAAGACCTGTATTAATCACGCCTTGTAATTCATTTATATGCTCAATTATTTCCATAATCACCCTCTGATTAGGTGCTTCAAGCACCACAACCGCTTTTCCTTGAGGTGAAATAGTTACTAATTCAGCGCCTTCTAATAAATTGATGCTTGATTCAATAATAGATGATTTTTTAGGATTGATATGTACGATCAAGCTGGATATATGTAATTCTTCATTCTTCATTATTATTCCTTATTTCAATCGCCTGCGTTGGACAAGGTGAAACACAAGCACCACATCCGCTACATAAATCGCTGTCGATTTGCGGTCTTGCATTTAAACCAAGCTGAAAGGTCAGTGCCTGACTCTCACAACTTTCAGCGCAACTGCGACAATAAACATCTGCAATAGCTAAGCATTGATTATTAATAAATGCTTTTTTATTCCAAGCAGATTCACTCGTAGCTACAAATATTTCTTCTTTACAACTCTCTGCACACTTGCCGCAAAAACTGCATTCACCCAAATTGAAATCAACTTTTGGATAACCACCATCACCTTTAATAATAATCTGATCTGGACAAGCCGTAACACAATTTCCGCATTGGTTGCAGTTACTTATAAAGTTTTGGATATCTTTAATCCAAGGTAATAAATTGTTTGTCGCAACTGTTTTCTTAGCTTTAAATAAACTTCGTTTACTGGCATTAAATTGCACAATGGAACCCTAATTTTCACTTTGTTATACGTACGTTAAAAGCGGTAGTTAAATTGTTAAATATTGTTAGTAAATAACATATACCTAATTAGGGTAAAGCGTAACTGGAGTTGATACATATCAAGAATTGAGTTGGTAGAGTGGGAGTTACCCCACATATTGAATGCTGACATTGTTGGCTTATCCACCAATAGAGGCTAAATGAGGTGTTCCTCCTACTTCCCCCTGCTGCAAATAATGACTCACTTTTTTATTAGAGAGAGCCGCTAAAATTCTTGATTTTAATGCTTCTTTATCATTTTCACAGGCGAGTAAATCTCGCAGATCGACACCCTCTTCACCAAACAAACAAAGGTGAAGACGACCTGTGGACGAGACCCTTAAACGGTTACAGCTTTTACAAAAATCTTTACTGTATGGCATAATCAAACCAATTTCACCCTGGTAATCAATATGAGTAAAGACTTGTGCTGGCCCATCGTGGCTAAGCCCTACTTTTTGTGTCCAGCCATTTTTTAATAGATTTTCTTTAATTAAATTTCCGGAAAGATGGTGTTTATTAAAAAAGTCAGCGTTATCATCTGTCTGCATCAATTCGATAAAACGTAATTGAATCGGCTGCTCTTTTATCCAATCAAGATACAAATTTAAATCCGTATCATTAAACCCTTTCATCAATACGCTGTTAATTTTAACTTGTTTGAAACCAACCTCCACAGAGGCTGAAACACCTTGCATCACTTTTTGAAAAATATTTTTACCGGTAATTAGGTGGAACGTTTTCGGATCTAAGCTATCAACACTGACGTTGATAGCGTCAAGGCCGGCATCAAACCACTGTTGCGCCTGTTTAAACAGGTTAAAACCATTGGTTGTTGTGGCTACTTTTTGAATCCCCTTAGTATTAGATATAATTGAAATAATAGATGAAAAGTCCTTGCGTAAACTTGGCTCCCCCCCCGTTATTCGCACTTTTTTAGTTCCAAGCTCAGCAAAAGCGCGCAGTAAATTCTCAATTTCAAATTCACTTAGAAATTGTTTTTTTTGAGTCCTTTGGTATCCATCGGGCAGGCAGTAATTACATTTGAAATTGCATTCATCTGTAATAGACAGGCGTAAGTATTCAAACTTCCTGTCGAAGTTATCAATGAGTTGTTGCATATTAAGTTCCTTTCCAAACACGGGAGGCAAACACATTTCTGTCTTTACCCTTCTTAACCAAGTAAACTATTACCGGTTAAGCGGCTTAATTCACATATTTATCTTTTTTAGAAAACTTAGTGAGATCAAGCTCGGAGCTGTATTAATAAATTGTTACATATGTTAGAGATAAATCAACGTTATGTTACACTTAAATTCACTTTCCATATTCTCTTATAGCCATGAAAATTAATCTACTATTTCATTCCCATTCAGTTACAAAAGTGATAACAAACACCTGTTTGTTGATTCTTATCGTCTCAGCCGTACATATCTTAAGTGTATTCAGCTCGTTTGATAGCCATATTTCAGATACTAATAGCATAAATAGATTGACTGAATTGAAAATGAGTACGCTTAAACTTATTTACTCATCACGTTACCACCCACAAGATATGCATAATATTCTAGCTGATGTAGAGCAAACGCTATCACCGGCAAAATTACTACAATCTTCCTGGTTTAATACGCAATCTCTTAACGAGCAAAGCGCTACGCTCTTAGCTGATTGGCAAAAAATTAAACTGCAGATAGCCGAGGGTAAATATAATCAAGTTGAAAATGAATTAAACAATTTTTCTTTATCCAT
>JABXKR010000241.1 GCA_013619145.1 Psychromonas sp.
GCTGTCATTGGGTGCATGGTAAGCATGGATCTGCTGCAGATCCATGCTTACCATGCACCCAATGACAGCGGAATACTGACACCGCTAATCAACCGAGAGGAGTTATTGGCACTCTCTATTCCCAAGGGCAGCCTAAGCATGGATGAGATGACGGAGATCCGTTCTCATGTGAGCCACACTGAAAACTTTTTAAGGCAGATCCCATGGACGCAGGAGCTGCAGGATATTCCCAATATTGCCGCCGCTCACCATGAAAAAATAGACGGAAGCGGCTATCCCAGAGGACTAACGAATAATCAAATCCCCTTGGCCTCCCAGATCATGACGGTCTGCGATATTTATGATGCGCTAACAGCATCAGATCGCCCCTATAAACATGCGGTACCCAATGAGCTGGCATTTAAAATTCTACAGAATGAAGCTGACAAACAGCAGCTAAATGGCGATCTGGTGCGACTGTTTATCGATGCCAAAGTTTATCTGGCGATCAAAGATAAGCACTACAGTAAACCCAGTACTGAAACGAGCAGCTTTCATCACCATGTATGTGATTTTAATATCCTGGATCATAGCTAAGCAGGTGCCCTATGCAGACGGATTTCAATGCCCAGGCTAATGCCTTAAACAGCAGCCTGAATAAGGCCTACAAGAAAAACGGCATCATATTGAAAGCCTTGTTGCTCTTTATCGCCCTGCTTAGCGGCAATGCCCTTATCAAACCCTTTGCCAACTTCGATAATATTTGGCTGGATTTTGCAGTCAAGCAGTGGAGCCGGGGCAATACTGCTGATGCCGATATTGTAGTTATCGATATTGATGATCCCAGCCTGCAGGCTATGAAAAATCGGGTAGGCCGCTGGCCCTGGCCTCGTTCGGTTCACGGCGAGCTGCTAGAGCAGTTACTGCTACAGCAGCCTAAAGCTATCGTTTTTGATATCCTATTTTCCGAAGCCGATATCTACCGCCCAGACGCAGATAAATACCTCTCGGAGGTAATTTCCAGTGCCGAAAACATTTTTCTGCCAATACTGCACCTGGAATCGGAGCAAGCTCACCTCTTTCCAAGGCTAGTGGACTACCCGGCCAGTGTCGGTCTAAAACCAGCAGCTAACGCGCAAAATACCCAGCAACAAACCCGAGCGAATCTATTACTGCCCACTGCCATCGCCTCCTCAGGCTGGCGGCTAGGCACCATCAACTTTGAGCCGGATCCCGATGGCGTGGGACGTCGCTACCAGATTGAGCACTCAATTGAGGAGTGGCGATTAGACTCACTACCCACCAAGGTTGCCCGCTACTTAGGGGCAAATATCCCAGAACAAACAGAGTTCATACTCGATTGGCGCGCGACTCAGTCCACTAACTCGAGCTTCCCCTATGCCACCTATCCCTACGCAGCTGTCTATAAGGCAATCAGTCAAGAGGAGCACTTTATTAGCGAAGGCTTTTTTCACGATAAAATCATTATTATCGGGGCAACGGCAACGGGCCTGCATGACATCAAAAACACGCCTGTAAGCGGTGTATTTCCCGCCGTGTATATTGTGGCGACTGCCTTAGATAACCTGTTACATGGCCAACAACTTACTCCTGTTCCGACTTCAGTCGAGTGGTTTGTTGCTCTACTGTTTTTACTTCTGATCACAATAGGTTTACTGTTTGCCAAACGAGTCTTACCCGTGGCTCAAGGCTTTATCATTTTGACATTATGTTATTACCTCGCTAGCTACCTGTTGATATCACACAAGTTGCTGATGCCCGTCAACAGTCCCCTGATCATTGTTACTGGTTATTTTTTAACAGTATTAATAGTTCAGTTTTTGCGGCGACAACGGGAATACAGCTACGCCATTGATATTTTCGGCCGCTTTATGGATCGTAATGTGGTTCGTCAGCTGGTTGACTCCGGCCAAACAGAGCAAGCACTGCGTGCCAAGAGCTGCAAGATCACAGTGCTGTTTTCCGATATCCGCAACTTTACCACCCTATCAGAGAAACATACCGCTCAGGAGATAGTTCAACTGCTGGATGTATATTTTTCAATGCAGGTGGGCGTGATCTTCAAAAACCAGGGGACTCTGGATAAGTTTATCGGTGACGCCATTATGGCTTTTTGGGGTGCCCCTCTCGCAAACGACAAGCAGGAGATTCAGGCTGTTGAGGCTGCATTGGCAATGGTGGAGCAACTCGAATGTTTTCGCCGCGAGCAGCAGCTTCCTGATTTTAATATTGGTATAGGAATCCATACTGGCGAGGTGGTGGTTGGTGCCATCGGCGGAGAACAACGTTACGACTACACAGTGATCGGCGATGCAGTCAATGTTGCCAGCCGCATCGAAGGTGTGACCAAAAACCGCTGCAACCTGCTGGTCTCCTCCTCAACCCGCAACGCCTGCGGAGATCATTTTGACTTTATTGAGCTTGGTAGCTATAAGTTAAAAGGCAGAGAAGAGCCCGTTACTGTGTTTATCCCAAGGAGAAAAAAACAGTGAAATATCTTTTAATATTAATTACCTGCAGCCTATTGTTAATCACTTCGCTACAAGCCGGACAGCTGGCTTCAACGGTAATAGAGGCAGATCTGAAAGCCTCCCCCTCCATCAAAAGCAAAACCTTAAAGATTCTAGAAACCGATACGCCGGTCAATATTGTCGAGCGCCAGGGAGGCTGGTATCGGGTGGAAACCGCCCCTCCGTTACAAGGCTGGTTAAAGATGCTCTGGCTGCGCTATTCGCTAACTGGCAGCGAGCAAGGCGGTTTTTCACTGCTAACCCAAGGCACAGGTAGCGTTACGGTGGCAACGGGGGTGCGAGGACTATCTGAGGAGGAGCTGGAAAAAGGGCAAGGCGATCCCTTTGCTATTAACACCCTGGATCGTTTTATCGTTTCTCCCGAGCAGGCCAGGGCCTTTGCTAAGGCTGAAGGGTTGAAACAAACACAGTTGCCCTATGTAGAAACAAAATAGCTGGAGGCTAAATATGAAAAATAATAAATGGAACTTATGGAAAACGGCACGACTTCCCCTGCTATTAAGCCTGCTCTTATCACTGTTCACCTGTAAAACCACTGATTTAGAAATAATCGAGAATATTGATTTAAACCAGCTTGCTGACACAGTCAATAAGTTTTCCGACCTCGCGGATAAAACAGAGCAGCAGGAGATGGACTTTGGTAACGAAGTTGCCCAGATACTGCTAACCGACAGCCGAATATTAAATAACGATGAACTTCAGCTGTATGTCAACAGTGTGGGTCAGTGGCTGGTGCAGAATAGCGAACGCCCTAACCTCACCTGGCGCTTTATCGTGCTCGATGACAAGAGTTTTAACGCCTTTGCTGCGCCGGGTGGTTACATCTTTATCACAGCAGGTACCCTACTAAGATTAAACAGTGAAGCTGAACTGGCCGGAGTGCTCGCCCATGAGATGTCACATGTATTAAAACGCCACTATTTAAAAGCATTGCAGAAACAGACAAAACTGGATCTGGCATCTGATATTGGCATATTAGCCTACCAGCTTAACAGTGCCAGAAAAGAGGACTACAGTAGCGAAACAGAGGATAATATCGAATTAGCTGAAAAAGTCAGCGCCGCAGTAGACGATCTTTACACTAACGGTTTAGCCCGGGAAGATGAAGAGAATGCCGATAGCATGGCGGTTATTATTACCGCGCGAGCAGGATATGATCCCTATGCTTATATCGCGGTCATACAAAAGATTGCCAGCGAGAAGCCTGATTCCACCGCCTGGCTAAGTTTTATGCAGCGCCATCCACCAGCTAGTGACAGGCTGACAACGCTAGAACCGCTGATGGACAAGGTGTTTGCCGAAGCCGAAAACTACCAGACTGTCACCGCTCGTTATCAAAAATCGATTCGTTAATAGCACTGACTATTAACAAAGTTGAGGCCCAGTAATACCAATTCCATTAATTGGGTGTTCTATTTAGGCGTAGGGAAAATGGATGGAAGCAAGGCATTGATTGCAGTAACTAGTTGTTCTAATTGCAAAATCAATAACGAAGCTAGCATTCATTTTAACAAGCATAAATGAATAGAAAATTAGTGTGCGATGAAGACAGATGAAAAGTCAATTTTTTATAGTTACAATCAGTTAAGTTTTTAGTTCGTAGAATGAAAAACAGAGAGACTAAAATGAACGAAACAACAAAACAACCAAGTTTTAGACATGCACTGAGTACTTTTTTGGCTATTTGTGCCGTGATAGGGGTTGGACTGTTCGGCTATGCAGTCAGCCTGCACAGTTTACTGCTTATTTGTCTGCTGATTGCTGCATGTAGTGCCTGGTACTTATATCGCGGAGACTTTAAACCAATCATCAACGCCATGAACTCAGGCATAGAGCGCGCTTTAACCTCCATCTACATCTTCCTGCTGATCGGCGTCTTAATTGCCGCATTCATTCAAAGCGGCACCATCGGCACCCTGATCTATTACGGTCTGACATTTATCTCTCCAACAATATTTTTACCCGCAGGATTAATCCTCTGCAGTCTAATGTCGCTCGCGACAGGAACCAGCTGGGGCACAGTCGGTACCGCAGGTGTCGTACTGCTCGCCATCGGCACAGCGATGGGCATACCCGCGCCAATCGTTGCCGGCATGATTATCGCAGGTGCAACCTTCGGCGACAAAATGTCTCCGGTATCCGATACCACCAACCTCGCAGCAATGGCCGCTAAAACCGAACTGCAACAACACATTCATTCTATGCTCAAAACCACCGGCCCCGCTTACCTTATTACCCTGATAGCCTTTGCCTTGATCGGCATACAATATGCAAATAACACGATCCCCACCGATAATATCAACGAGCTGCTAAGCGCCCTGCAGCAGACTTATCAGATACAGCTGCTCAACCTGTTACCGTTATTAACCATGCTGCTGCTGATATATTTCAAAGTAAGCGCATTACCCGCTATGTTCAGTGCTGCGATCGTCGCCATCCTGTTAGCCGTCAGCGTACAAGATGCGGCGCTGACTCAGGTGCTCAACGCCCTGTTTAGCGGCGGCAATGCCGATACAGGCATCGCCAGCTTAGACAATCTATTAACTCGCGGTGGCATCAGTGCCATGATGTGGACTTTATCATTGGCATTACTGGCACTTGCCTTAGGTGGCATTCTTGACCGGTTCGGCTTTTTACAAGTATTAATTTATGGGCTGCTGCGTAGTGTCAAACGCCAGGGCAGCTTAGTTGCAATGACCATCAGCAGCTGTTTTATCGCTAATATGACCCTTGGCGAAGCCTACATGTCAATCATCCTCAATGGCCAGTTATATGGCGATGCCTATCAGGAACGTGGTATCGACAGAGCTATATTGTCACGCTCATTAGAGGAAGGTGCTACATTAACCACTGCACTTATTCCTTGGACCACAGGAGGCGCATTTTTTGCCACCACTCTCGGCGTCAGCGTTATTGATTACGCACCTTGGGCCATACTCAACTGGCTAAATCCTATTATCGCTATTTCATTCGCCTATGGTGGCATCGCTTTAGTTAAAGCAAAAACAAGCATGGCACAGGTATAAAAAGAGAAAGCGGGAAAAATAAAGGGGTTACTGAAGCGGAAATCTTTATTGCCTGCAGATTAAGATGTTATTGAGCAAGACAGCTACAATAAGCAAAATGTGAAAATGGAAAGCTATTATGAAACAGCAAAATATTACTCCAGTATTGGCTTTCTCTCCCGTTCAATCGGTTAATATGGCAGGTTTTACTTTTTTTATAAAACGAGACGATCTTTTAAATCCGCATTTTTCAGGTAATAAAGCGCGAAAATTCGCTTATTTTCTAAATAATGATTTCCCTGGAGTTAAAAAAATTGTGGGCCATGGCTCTGTTCAAGCGAACTCTCTCTATTCACTGTCTGCACTTGCCAAACTCAAGGGCTGGCAACTTGATTTTTATGTCCGCAATATTCCCGGCTGGTTAAAAGCGCGCCCGAATGGAAACTATCGCGCAGCGTTAGCCTTGGATGCAAATATAATCGAATTAGATAAAAGATCCCTCGACGAAGGTACTAATCTTGACGCTTTTATGCGCTTAAAAGCGCAACATTTACCGAGCGGTACGCTATTTATGCCCGAGGGTGGCCGATGTAAGCAAGCAAAACAGGGGATCGCACAGTTAGCAGAAGAGATTAAAGATTTTTGCCTGCAAAAGGCACTCCAGAAACCTGTCATAATGCTGCCATCAGGAACAGGGACTACCGCCCTTTTTTTACAATCTTTATTACCTTATAAAGTTTTGACCTGCGCATGTGTGGGCGATCAGCAATATCTAACTGAGCAGTTTTCAGAGTTAGACAGCGATAACTCCGTTTGGCCGACAATTTTACCAAGCAGAAAGAGATACCAGTTTGGCAAACTCTACCCTGAATTTTACCAAATTTGGTTACAGCTAAAACAGCAAACGGGCATTGAATTTGACCTGCTTTATGATCCTTTAGGCTGGTTATCACTCTTAGATTATCTAAAACACAATAGTTCCCAGCAAAATATTATTTACATCCATCAGGGTGGCTTAATAGGAAATGAAAGCATGCTGCCGCGATATCAGAGAAAGTATTCTAGGGAATGTTAGATTTTAGATAGTGGAAATTATCATTTGCAAGCTTTGTTAAATCGATATCAATTTTTAAAAACAGCACACTACTCCCTTAAATTAAAGCGCTTATCATTACATCCACCGACACTATGAAATTACAAATGTGTCACTGTGCAGATATAAACATCCCATAGTGGCTATCTTGTTTTTGTTCGAATTCATTTTTGTACCTATAGTTAAAGTCATTAGGGAAAAATATTTTTTGTTGCTAATGCTAACAAGCTAGCCATAAACAAAGGTTATTTACTTTTATAGTATTTATAAAAGATCAGCTAGTACAGAAAAC
>JABXKR010000333.1 GCA_013619145.1 Psychromonas sp.
ATCTCTGCGCAGGTTTGAGCAAAAGGACCAATGGCCATTTTTTTCATATGACGGGCTTTGTGGTGACTTTTAAGTTCTGGTTTAGCCATTTCTGGAACGGTAATAATATTCATGAGTTACCTATTTAAAATTTGAGGGACGTAGACACGTCTATAAAGATTTTCGCTAACGCGATTGAGCGGGAGCTTAAACTAGCTTGCCTAGCTACGCAAGTTAAAGCAAAGTAACACCTATAGGGTATTTTGAAATTGTATTGAATTAGAGAGGTCTTGTCTTTTGCCTACAAGAGCAAAACGCAAGACCCCATCATTTTCTTATATGTTAGGTTTACCTTTTATTCTGGTTAAGAATTTCTCAACCAGATATGGGCATTCACTGGCTCTTTATTTTTACGTTTTTTCTTACCGCTGCCTTCAGGCTTTGCCATAGGTTTATCAAGGCAGAACGAGGCTTCATTGTAGGCTTCAGCAACTTCAAAGCCCGCTACTTGTTCTCTCTCAAGACGAAGCTTGTTCTTCTTTTCGATTACCTTGAAATGATGAAAATCTTCATGATCGATAAGCGATAAGGCTAAGCCGACCTCACCCGCACGGCCACTTCGACCAATACGATGCATGTAGTCCGATGGGCTTCTTGGTAAGTCAAAGTTGATCACTACAGGCAGTTTTTCGATGTCTAGACCACGGGCTGCAATATCTGTTGCAATTAACACTTGAATCTCGCCAGCTTTAAACGCTTCAAGCACGCGATTACGAGCGCCTTGACCTTTGTCACCATGAAACACTTCTGCGCTAATACCACGTTTAGAAAGCTTTTCAGCTAAGTGATTACAGCTCTTTTTAGCATTAACAAAAATCAGCGCTTGCTGCCATTGATGTTGCTTGATTAAATGCGCTAACAACGCTGTTTTTTGCCCCTTGTTAACAGTAAAAACACGCTGTACTAAAGTACTGGCGTCGCTACTTTGCAACTGTATTTCAACCGGGTCGTTGAGCAATTCCTGGGTTAAAGCCTGTACTTGCTCAGGAAAAGTCGCTGAAAACAGTAGAATTTGTTTTTTCTTTGGCAATAAGCCTAAAAGCTCAGATAACTCGTCAGTAAAACCGAGACTTAACATCCGATCGGCTTCATCTAGCACTAAGGTTTTAACCCTATCGAGCTTAATGGCATTACTTGAAATCAAATCGAGTAATCGACCGGGCGTTGCAACCAAAATATCAGTGCCGCCGCGTAATGCGAGCATTTGAGTATTCGCTGATACACCACCAAAAACAGCAACCGTTTTAATCGCGCCGTTAAAATGCGCTGCATAAGATTTAATGCTGTCAGCAACTTGCTTGGCTAATTCACGGGTAGGTACCAAAATCAGTCCAGTAACATAGTTACCTTTACTGCTTTTACTATTTGATGTTTTTGACAGTTGCTGCAGCATAGGCAGTGCAAAGGCAGCGGTTTTACCCGAACCGGTATTTGCCCCTGCAATCAAGTCACGTCCCGCTAATACACTTGGGATAGCTTGCGCTTGAATAGGCGTTGGCTGCTGATATTCCAGCTCAGTTAATCGAGCTAACAAGGGTGAAATAAGGCCAAGTTCTGTAAAGTTGGCTGGAGTTGTGACAGTGGTCATTAATATAAAGGGCTCAAAGCTAAGATAATAGCCCACTATTTTAGCGTATTTATGCCCCGTTGAGTTAGTGAAATCGATCAAACCCAGCCCTAATGTCATTCAATCCCCGAATAGACCGAGTTTGATTCGACGCTAAGTTCCAAACGTTAAGTAAAGCAATGATAATAAAAGTGGGGACAGCCAAATATTTTATCTGCAGTATTCGAGCATGTGACAATTAGAACTACTGAGTCGTTTTGCGTCCCGATATAATATGGGATGTCAGATATCGTCGCGACCTCACTACAGCCATATCAAACCCAAGCTAATCGATTTATTACTACAACACCTTTCGTAATCAAGTCGCTGTAGTATTTATGCCGCGATCTTCGACAAAATTCGGCAATTTATTAAACGAATAGCTACCTTTTCGTCCCGTTGTAAACAAGCCACTAAACTAGCTCCCCATCATTTTTTTAAACATAGCTTCAAATTCAATTTGTCTTTCTGGGGACACATTAATACTCGGCTCCCTTAGTTTTTTAATCAACTCAGCTTGTCGATAATCAGGTACATCACCATAACTATATAATGTGGTTAATACGCCTTGATGCCCTAAATTTTGACTCCATGCTTTGAACTCTTCAGGGCTTTGGCATAGCTGCTCACCTAATCTAACGAGGGTATCTCTAAAGCTATGTGGGTTAAAGTATTGGAGCCCTGCGTTTTCAAAAGATCGCTTAAATACTTTACGTATTGGGTGTGCTGTAGCCCAGTGCTCTTTTAATACGCCACAAGCGCTAAACTTTTTATCTTTAGTATTGGCAACTTTGGTTTTAGGAAATAACGGATCGTCATGGCTAAATAACAATTCTGTTTTTAAGTGATCGATCCACTCGGTTAATATTTGTATTGGTAATTCTCCAACAGGAAAAAAGTAAGTGGTAAAGGTTTTGCTAAATTTAGTTTTGACCTCTCTAGCATCTTGAAACACTGAGCCATTGGTTAAATCAACGTGCTTAATTTTAAATGATGCTATGGCGCTGTCTCTTGCGCCTGTTAATAAAGTAAATGCAATTAATGCCCTACTGCGTTTTTCTAAATCAGTTACGTCAGGCATTTCCTTTAGCACATGAGTTATTTGCTCTAATGTCGCTACGGGCTTTTTTCGTTTCGCGCCAGCAATACGGGTGTCTTTTTCTGACAAATTAAAATAATCAGCATCGGTATAATTAAAACGAGATTTATAACCCGTTTGTTGTGCTAGCCACTGAAAGAAAACCTTCAAGTGATTACACGTTCCATTGATTGTCGACTTACTTAAATTATCACCTGTTTTAAGGCTTTTTTGCGTCAGTAATGCGTTTTTAAAACCTACCGCTTGATTAAAGTGAAATGCTTTAAAATCTTTAAATTTATTGTACTGTTCAAAGCGAGTTATCGCTTTAGCAATGCAATCAATAGATGCCTCACTATGGCGCTTTGCTTCCTTCATAAAAGTAAAATATTTACGCTTCATTCTTTCGTTATTTACATTGTGATTTTTCATGCTGATACCTCAACTATTTAAAGGACTGTTTACGGGGACATTAAACAACTAACCTATCGTTTTTGTTGCAACGGTAAGATCACCTTAAAATGTCGTTGTAATAGCGCTAAATCGGCTATTCGAAAGTATCTATTCATTGCAGAATGGCACACATTACAGCTTCCTTTTATTCGCCCATACCTTGATGATTCAGTCTCAAAAATGATTGAACCAGGCACTGGTTTTCTTGGTGCTCTGCATTTCATGCAATATATTTCACCTAACTCACAAGGGCGTTTATTGATGGTTCTTAGGTCTTTTAAAAACAGCCTTAAATCTCGCCCTAATATTAAATAAGGGCGTTGATTATCGATCCTTTTCAAGCCCTTTTTAAGCCAACCTTTAGGCGTATTTTTATGCACGCCATAAAGCAGGGATATTTCACTAATGGTGTAATTGCGATTGATTTTGCACTTGTTAGGGTTATAAATTCGGCTCATAAATCCCCCTGCTTTTTACTTTCGGCGATACACTGTTCAAGCCACTGATTTACGTCTTCTTCGAGCCACGCAATTGCGCGACCACCTAAAGAGATACTTTTTGGGAATTCCCCCTTGCTCATACGCAAATATATGCTGCTCCTTGAAAGGGCAGTTAGTTCAATTACATTGGGTAGGCGTAACATTTTGTGGGTCATGATGAGTTCTCTTAGTTGCTTAATGAATTTAAAGCTGAGAATAGGTGGGATATTTGGGCGATGAAGGAGCAAAAAAAAGACAATCAGCTATGTAAGTGACTGAATTTTATTGTCATTTTGATTTTGTGGAATGTTATTATTTGAAAGGGAGATTGCCGAGAAGGCAGATATTATGCGGGCTAGAGTTGGGCGAAAAAATTCCCCCCAACTATTTCAACTTTTAATCATTTTTCTAATTGTTTCTGAATCTCGACCTTGAGCAATAGGTGATTTTGCGATCCTTTTTGCTCTCCATGATATTGATTTATCCGGATGGTCTTTCTTAAGTTTGCAGTATTCATCTTGCCAGTCTTGATACATAGCTTGAGTGTTTAATTTACTAATTGTTTGTTTGTCACAATTCGGTGCATAAGGTTTAATTTCAGGTGGCTGAACAATCAGGAGTGCAGCGTTGACCCGATCCATATCTAAAAAAAGTTTATTCTCTTCAAAAAAAAGTACTTCGGCAATTGGCAACAATTCCTGATTAACTTCAAGTGCCAATGGATCGTGTAATAACGATACCCATTTACGGCCTTTTGGTGTTTTTAACATGCCTAATCTAGTTTTGTTCATGGTATTTTGAAAGTCGTTATTGCTAAAATCTAATAACTTTGCGACTACTAATGCCAACTGTTTAATACTACACTGCCACTGTTTTAACTGCTCAACAGGTACAGTCATGCGCCCCATCTGCTCATGCATTATAGGATCATCACAAACAGCATAATACTTAATTTTATTTGGGTATTGATGCGGGTGAACATCAATACTGCAACTGTTTTCACAAGCCATACATTGAATGTTTGTTGCATTGGAAATAGGTTTTATTAGTTGGCATTCAAGTAGGATATTAAGGGCATCTTCACGCCACAGGCTAATTGCCGCCCAACTTAAAATCAGTTTATTGTTAGTGGATAAACTGCTCAATAATAGTGTTAAAACGTGATCTACAGGCATTCAAGAGTCAATTGTTTAGATTGCATGGTTTGCGGTTCAATACCTGAGGCGATTAACATTTCACGGATAGCGTGATCATCCCCCATATAACCTAACGAACAACTATTTGGATGGCTTATTTTAAAGTTCTTGCTGCGCGTTTTTTTTGTCCTCGATGGGTAAAACACGACCATAAGCGAGACTTGGCTGATATATCGATTTGAATTAAGCAGGTTTAACATTTTCAACTTTTCATGTATCGCATTTTTATTACCAATTGATGATTCTCCAACAGTGATATAGCTTTTCGGATCAATCTTACAATTAGAGCGTGCTTCAATAATAGTAACGGCTAAAATCCCCGATTTTTCAGGGATGATAAATTCAAAATCAGCTTCCGTTAAAAATTCAAGATTATAAACGTGTTTATCTTGTAATCCAGCTGCTGGCAAAGGCGCTTGCAGAATATGTTCAACAAATAGCGCTTGTAACTTGGGAATTGCTTTAGCATTGTTTTTAGCATAAATATCTAACGTTGCTTTCAGTGGGCTGTAAACCATGATGATTTCAAAGGCCATGCTATGAGCTAAATCGTGCAATGTAGCACTAACCCATTCAACACTCGATTTAGCAAAGTCTTCAGGGAAAGCACAAAAATATTCTAAGTCAGCACTTTTATAATGCTCAATTTTGCAATGTTTACCACGCCCCTCATTAAGATGAAAGTGATCGCCAATTGCCTTAGAGAGCATCTGAATATTAATATCACAAACGGGGGTAGTTGCAGGTGGCAAATGTTTTAGTTTTCGCCATGCGGCAGGAGCAACACTGTCGGCTTGAAAATAAAGTGAAGCAGCCTGCCAATAATCTGGGTTATTAAGGTAAGCCCACATTGATTTATTATGTAACCCCGCTATCTCAGTGATCGATTCAACAAATTCACTATTTCCATGCTCTTTAGCTTCATCAATTAACGCAATAATGCCACCTTCTGAAGCCAGTGCATTGATACTCTGAAAATCAGCCTCCACATCACGGCGAACCTCTTCATCTAAACCAATAAAAAAGTTAAAGATGACATTAACATTATGGTCAGCTAGTGCATGAAGATCAAAATCAACAGCAATAGTTTTCGCTGCAAAGTATGCAGTTAAATAACGATTGGAAATCTTTCTAAAAAACTGTTTAGGTGAATATTGGCTTACCATAGAATGCCCCTACATGATGTTTATACAACATTAGCAGCTAAAACGTTATAGGCAAATATAAGCGCTTAATAAACAGAGTTTTATGAGAAAACTGTCGCTCTCATATGATTGCTCGTTTTCGGGAAAAAGCGAGCGTTATTGTTTTTACCCAAAATAGATAAGTTATGGAATGGCACGTTTAGAAAAAGGTTTTCATTTCATCACCAGTGAAACTGAATTGAAAAAAGCTATTTCATAACACCCTCAGTTGTAAAAATAACATGTTTCTTTATACAGTGCCGTTGGCGTTCCGTCTAATAAGATGTTATACCTTGTTCTCTGGTTATTGTTTCAGCACGTTTTGCAAACCATATAAACTGTTTATGGTACTTTGTTATAAGATTTTCTTGTATTCAAAAAGGAGTACACTATGGGTACAGTTGTAGGTATGTTGGTTTTGGCATTAATCGCGTATTTGGTAAAAAAGAACACTGGACTGCATTTGCATCAGTGGATTTCTAAAAAATATCAAGAGCGCTTAGATGCGAAAAATAAGCACAAAAAGTAGAATAATTCACGTTGAGAGCGCGCTGTTCTTAATGGTATAACAAAGCAAATCAAGCAGACGCATAACGGCTGTCACTGTTTTTGCTAAAACAAAAGGCCAGCAAAAACAACGCCAACCTATGCGCTGTTGTTTGCGACGTTAATACGATTCTCAAAACCACCAAGTCTTGCGCAACGCTCGGTTTTGGGAGAAAGCGTGCATCTGTGGTAGGGAAACAACATACTGAAAGCTCCTTCGCTCATAACACTAGACTATCGTCTAATTCGCCCCGCGGCCTGAAATTAAAACCATAAGATTGCAAGCCTACTGCCTCACATACTTCTTCTTATTCGATAAAAGCTGTAACTCCCCGTCTTTGTTTAATAAGTACAGATCAAAGTCATTTGCTAAAAACAGGTTGCCGCTATAGTAGTTTGTTGCCTCATTTGCAATCTCAGCAATTGATGGTGATGAATTCTTATTTCTACAATATCTGGGACTAAAATGTGTGAGGATTAAATTATTAATCAAGACTTCTTCGGCAAACTGAGCGACAATTTTAGCTGTGCTATGTTGTGGTGCCTTGCCAACTTTCAACGAAACATCCTCAGTATAGGTGGCTTCATGTATAAGCAGATTTGCAGAGCTGGCCGCATCAGCCAAAAGGTTTGGTGTATCATTATCTCCGGATACAATAATCCTCCTTGGTTTTCTATCTGGTAATATATAGTCAGAAGCATTTATTTTCCTTCCATCAGGAAGTATCTGGTTTATACCTTTGTGAATTTCTCCCCAACATGGACTCGCTTTAATACCGTCTTTCTGCAGTTTGGCTATGTCTAATTTACCTTGGATTTTCTTTTCGCAAAAAACATAAGCGTAGGATGGAACACAATGAGATAGCTCGAAGAACTCAACATCGAAATCATTGCCAGCGGTATATTCTTTGCACTCTTCTACATGTATAAAATTGATCTTATAAGATAAGCTCGACTTGGAAATCCTTTGCGTATTTTCGACAAAATCTTGTATAAGTGCGGGAGCGATTATGGTGAGAGGAGTGGTTCTTCCCGCTAAAGATGCGCTGGCTAATAATCCGGGCAGTCCATAGCAATGATCTCCATGGACATGGGTGATAAAAATAGATTCAAGGTTATTTAAACTGAGTTTTGTATGCAAAATTTGATGCTGAGTTGCTTCTCCACAATCGATCAAACTCCATAATTTGGAGTTAGCCTTTTTAACTGCTATTGCAGGTACATTTCTTGATTTTGTCGGTGTACCTGCTGAGGTCCCTAAAAATATAATTTCCATTGTTTAACCAAATTTTAATTTTTAGCTAGCTTACCACTTTCCATTTTTCTTAACTGAGAGATGACTTTATAAAATAGAATCATTGGGGAATTGAATAGCAGTTCAGTTTTATGAGCAGCTATACTCTGCATTCCCTGTCGTTTCATTAGGTTTGGCTCTGCTGTCAAAACCGTTGATGAAAGGTTTGGGTGTCCTGATCTTTTCGAGTTAAAAAAGGCTGTTGTGGCTAAGTAATACTGGCCACAACTTTGGAAGTTTTCTAAGGCTTGCTGAGTTCCCTCTACTTACCCTCCTGTGTAAAAGAGAATGGTAGCTCTAAAAATCAATAAATGATAAACATCTGTCAGCATATGTCGTGTGATATTGGTTGCTTAAAAGTTTGCCAAAAAATACGGGATTATCAGAGCGTTCGCTAAATCGATAAAGAATGCACAAACCAGGGGCACGATGATAAAGGCCTGATGGGAATTACCGTAACGCTGAGAAACTGCGGACATATTAGCCATAGCGGTTGGGGTAGAGCCCAGAGAAATACCACCAAATCCGGCGCAGACTACCGCGGCATCATAGGTTTTTCCCATCATTGGAAAGACTACAAAGATGTTAACTGTTATGGCAACAATGAACTGTGCGCCCAGAATGGCAAAGATAGGGTCAGCCAGATCGACGAGTGTCCACAGTTGCATACTCATTAGTGACATGGCGAGAAACGTGCCGAGGGAAATCTCTGCAATTAGCGCAATAGCTGGTTTACGGGACGGCCATTTGCTGCCTGCAAAGCGCGGGAATGAGTCAGGAATAAGGTTGGTGATGACAATTCCGGCAAACAGGCAGGTGACAAACAGGGGAAGTTGCAAACCAAATTGAGATATTAATTCATTTAAAAGAAAACCAAAAATAATGCAGATATGAATAGAGAAAATAGCATCGAGAAAATCAAATCCGTTTATTTGATTTTCGTGTTTAACATCAGATACACCAACATCTAATTGCTCATGCTCCTTAGGTTTCAATTGATGGCGAGTGACCAGGAACTTGGCAATCGGACCGCCCATCAAACTGGCGAGGATCAGACCAAAGGTCGCACTGGCAATGCCGATTTCCATGGCATTGCTTACTCCGAAATCTTCTGCGATACGCGGTGCCCAGGCAATGGCTGTGCCGTGTCCGCCAATCAGTGAGACACTGCCACCCAGCAATCCAACTGGTGTGCCGAGACCGAATAGCTTAGCGACACTTATGCCCGTCAGGTTCTGCAGTATCATGTAGACGATCGTTATAACCAGTAATATGATCAGCGGCTTGCCACCTTTTACGAGATCGCTCAAACTGGCGTTTATACCAATGGTGGTAAAGAAATACACCAGCAATAAATCTCGGGCAGTGAGGTCAAATTCTATTTCGATTGAGGTGGTGGTGTAGACCAGTGCAATGATCAGTGAAAATAAAATCCCACCGGTTACCGGCTCGGGGATACTGAATTCACGTAAGGGGGCAAAGAGGTTATTTAAACGGCGGCCAATAAATAACACCATAATACCGATGGTGACAGTAAAAAAACCATTGAAGTGCAACACACCATCACTCAGAACTAATCCCATTAGTGTTCTCCTAAACATCCTGTTTTAATATATACAGTAACTTTTGCGTTATCGGGCAAGCATTTCACTGTCACCTTAGATTGTTATCCTCGTAAGTTTGGCTCAAAAACATCAAACATTCTGTTCAAAGTAATATTTTTTTTGGGTAAATGGCTTTTATTCTTCCTATACTCATTGTGATGATAATTTTAGAAATATAGTTAAACATCTTAACGTTAATTAGGAACGTTTAAACAGAGGAAACTAAGCATGAGTAAAAGAATACTTATCGTTGGTGGTGTCGCCGGCGGAGCATCTGCTGCTGCAAGATGCAGAAGGCTGGATGAAAACGCAGAAGTTATTATGTTTGAAAGAGGCCCGGTAGTATCTTTCTCAAACTGCTGTCTGCCCTACCATATTTCAGGCATTATAGAGAAAGAAGAAACCCTCATTCTGATGAATCCGGCAAAGTTCAAAGCGATGTTCAACATCGATGCCAGAACCAACAGCAATGTGATTGCGGTCAATTCTAAAGAAAAAACGATTCAGGTAGAAAATACCCTCAGCGGAGAAGTGACAACAGAGCATTATGACGCTTTAGTGGTCTCCCCTGGCGCTGATTCAATCGTACCTCCATTTCCCGGCCTCGAAAAAATTGACAACTATGTACTAAAAACCGTGCCTGATGTTTCAAATATCATGAAATTTATCAAAGCAAAAGATCCTAAACACATGACGGTTGTTGGTGGCGGATTTATCGGGTTGGAAGCGGCAGAAAACCTGAGAGAACGAGGCATTGACGTTACTCTGATTGAGGGCACAGACCAAATTATCCCATTTGTAGACAGAGATATGTCTTATTTTGGCCAGGCTGAAATGGTAAGGCATGGCGTTGAAATTGTGGTTGAAGATCTTGTCGAAGGCTTTGATACCAGAACAGTTATCTTAAAATCAGGCAGAAAAATCGAAACAGATGGAGTGATCCTCGCTATCGGTGTTAAACCATCAACAGACTTCCTGAAAGGCTCTGGTGTTGAGATGAACGAAAGAGGATACATCAAAGTTGATGAAAACTATCAGACTACTGCTAAATACATTTATGCAGCGGGTGACGCTATCCTGGTAAGAAATCAGTTAACTGGCCAGTCTTTCCCGCTAGCTATGGCAGGTCCTGCTAACAAGCAGGGCAGACTTATCGCGGATCACATCCATGGTAGAAAAATAAATAATAAGGGTTATATCGGAAGTGGCGTTGTTAAGCTATTTGATTTGAATATAGCCAGTACTGGTTTATCTGAAAAGATGCTTGCAGATAGCGAAATTGAATACGATGTCGCATTCGCGGCGCCTCCTGGCATTGTTGGCATTATGCCCAATATGCACATTGTCTATTCCAAGTTAATTTTTGAAAAAGGCACGGGCAAAGTACTGGGCGGACAATTTGTAACAACGGGCACTTCAGATAAGCGAGCTGATGTTGTTGCCACAGCGATTAAAGCGGGTATGACCGTCGAAGATCTCGCTGATCTTGAACTATGTTATGCACCGCCATTCGGAACAGGTAAGGATGTTGTCAATAAAGTTGGCTATATCGCGTCGAACCTTAACGAAGCAGCCTTTAAACAGGTTCGTTTCTCTGATGTTTACGATTTACTGGAAGCCGGTGGGCAGGTAATTGACGTCAGGGAAGTTGTCGAATATGAAGCCGGACACCTTAAGGGTACGGTTAATATCCCAATGAGTTCAATGAGACAGCGTCTCAATGAGCTAGACAAAAACAAACCCGTTTATGTTCACTGCCGTACAGGTGAGCGAAGCTACAATATGACATTAATGCTTCAGGCAAATGGATTTGATGCAAAAAACATTGCCGGTAGCTATGAGTTTGTAAAAGCTTATGAAGAGATGATGTGCTACAACTATAAATCCAGAAATAATATTATGGTTGCTGAAAGTTATGTTGAAGGCGAATGGATTTGACGCAAAAAACATTGCGGTTAGCTATGAGTTTGTAAAAGCTTATGAAGAGAAGATGCGTAACTGTATTGGCAATGAACCTCTATATACAGGTTGAAGCTTTTATCAAAGCCAGTGGTGACCTGCCGCTGGCTTATTGTTTATCTCTTTTGCGGCAAGGGCGTTCAGACTCTTAACCTTCAAGTTGCTTGCCGCCCTGACATTAGGAAGTGCGGAAAAGTAGAGGACTTGAGAAATAAACTTAAGAATTAGGCTATATACCCATGATACTTCGAAATGCAAAGTCAGCAAGGCAAATTGTGCCGAGATGCTAGGCAGAAAATTGAACCTTTCGAGCAATTATCTACGTTAATTCTCTTTCAAATCATAAATCACTTGGCAAATACGTAAGTCGGCAGGCACTCTTTCCTCACTTGGTTGAATATCAATTGGGTTAGTGCCCCCCTGAACTTAAACTGTTAAAAGTTTTTTACATCAACGCCTGTTTTCGTTGCTAAAGTCATCGCGATAGGAATGAAGATAGCAATAGCTCCGGTAGAGTTCATAAAGGCAGAAAGTAGTGCCACGACTAACATTAACAATACGATGAGTCGTGTTTCACCATTTCCGGCAACACGCATCATCCAATTACCGGTGTGTGCGGCTAACCCTGTGCGATAAAGAGCTTCACCAATAGCAAACAATGTGCCGATTAAAAACACAACAGGATCGCCAAATCCGGCGAGCGCTTCTCGAGGCGTGAGAATGACTGCTTAGCATGAGACTAGCAATGACTCCTAAGGCAACAATATCCAAACGTAGTTTGTCACTGATAAAGAGAATGAAGGTGACAAAAAGCGACACGAATAAAAATATGATTTCAAATGACAGACAGGGTTTACTCTATATTTTAGAAGGTTGCGTTTTAGCAGGAATGAATGCTTCAAAGACGAAGACGGTGATAATTGCATAGAGAGCAGCAATGCTCAGCTCGAACAAGCGGTAGGTCATGTTTTCAAATCCCGAATCAGTTTCGAAAGGACCAATGGATGGACTAATGGATGGACCCAAAATAAGAAGCACGACACTCATCGAGAAGCTTGCAAGCGGTGCCCAAGGAGCATCTGAAAGGACGGCTCGTGCAAAAACAAGCATTACCGGCAGTGTTAGGGTGGCTAAGAAGATAAAATTAGGAACAGCCACCGTCAACTCATACATTACTACAGCCACTAGGCCACCAACGACGTTGGCGGCAAGTATTCCTTTAGCTAAACTCGTCGTTCTAGAAAAGGCAAGGCTTGAAGCAAAGACAGCAATGTAAGCAGGCGTATGCGCATTATGCCAGTCTAGTGACAAGTAGAGCAGTAAAAAACCACCGACGATAATCGCTAAGCTAGCAGCGCGCCGTTCAGCCTCAGCAGGAGGAAATACCGGACGCGGTTGAGGTTTTGGCTCTCCGGCTAAGGGGGGGAAGATAGCAAATAACAGATAGCTCACCATCACACACAAGCCAATATTCCATACAAAAGAAGCCGAAATATCCCATGTTAAATCAAGCGAAATCTTAGCTGTCATCGGTGGTACTGACAGGCCAATTAAGGTCATGAGAACAACCAGTGCCGATCCTCCTCTATAAAGTGATCGAAAAGTGACGAAGAGTAAAGGGATTAACAGTAATGCAAAAAGAAAGGGTAACTGTCGAGATATTGCTGATAGGAAGTAAGTGCCAAGCATTATGATCAATACTGCAAAGAGCATTTTTATTGCTTCCTTAGCACTCAGTGGTCGGCCAGCCTGAAGTATTAGTGGAAGAAAAATCGGTGCCAGATAGGCTAGCGTCCATTGAAATGACATAGCAATTAAAAAAATAGTTGTCATACCAACACCGAGTCTTAATGCTCGGTGTTCAAGAGTACGTTTGTTATAACATAACTCTAGATTATTGGTATTGTCAGTAGGCATAAGACAATATGCTCATAAATCGCATCCATATGAACCCAAGCATGTTCATTATTCCACTTTCACCAGTGTAAATAACGACATCCGCTTGACCGTTTATCATACGTCTGATGTCATGCCCTTCGCTACCGTCCTGATAGTCTGTCATAGTAATGCGCACTGGAAAACGTTGAGGATCACGCATCCAGCCATTATTACTAGGGGCGCTGGGCAGGCTGCTATCGTGAGTGCCATCAGAGGCCCCATAAGAAATACTGGCTACTACACCGTCAAAGATGCGACCAGGATAGAGATCAAGTGAAATTTCTGCTGGATCGCCAATATCAATGTTAGCAATGTTGTTCTCTTTTAAATAGGCCTCGACCCACACCTCTTCAAAAGAAATAAAAGTAAGTAAAGGGCTACCTGCACGTGCAAACACACCGGAAGTAATGTCGAGATCGACGATCATTCCGCTAGCGGGAGCACGAAGCTCGCTCCATTCAAGTGCCAATTCAGCTTCGCCAAGAGCGGCGATAGCTTCTTTTATTTTGGGGTTGTCTGCTCCTTCTACACCAAGGTCACGACGCGCTCGCTCGAGGTCTGCTTCTGCAGCCAATACCGAACTTTTCGCTGTTGCGAATGCTGCGCGAGCGTTGTCCACTTTTGCTATTGATATCACGCCGTCTTTTTCTAGTTTAAGTATACGAGTTGTCTGGACCTGAATATTTTTAAGATTAGTATGCGCTGAAGCGAGATTAGCAGCTGCAACTTCAATGCTAGCGGAACCTGCCCCAACGCTTTGGGTTGCTATTTCGAGTGCAGCTTGTGCTTGCTCTACTTTTAGTAAAAATGGACGTTGATCTATGCGTGCGAGAAGATCCCCAGCTTTGACTATCTGTCCATTGTTTACCGCAACGGCGGTAACATGGCCAGAGACCTCGGGGACTATCTCTACAATCATCGCTTTAACGCGCACATTTGAGCTGTATGGGGTTACTCTGTCCGCAATCAGATACCAGATGAATATCAGGGCTGCAAGTAATGACGAAATTGCCACAGTACGCTTCATAATTTTATCCTTTGTGCCAAACCTTTTGATATTTTAGGAGATGGCAAATAGTGTAGATAACCTTTTTCTTCCATAACCACTGTCAAGCCAGAAGTCGTGGTCTATTATTTTTTATCATTGGCCACGTTGCGTTCACTCTTGTCATAGTAAGGAGAGGGCTCAAGGGTGTTTTGTCTTGGCAATCCCTACTTATGATACGATGGTTTGATAGATTTTTCTCATGAAGACAATGACCATTTGTTTTTGTCTTATTAGGCTATGATTGGATCATGACCTCTTGAAATAATAGTCTAACATTGACATTTATTTCAATGACCTTCCTGTTATTTTTAATTTTATCGGGCAAGTTTATGCATAATGACAGTTGAATACTCATTTCTTAGTTGTGATAAGGAGTGTAACTTTTAGAGG
Organism: Psychromonas sp.; assembly: GCA_013619145.1. GTDB lineage: Bacteria > Pseudomonadota > Gammaproteobacteria > Enterobacterales > Psychromonadaceae > Psychromonas. Next base: position 14,815 of record JABXKR010000333.1, read on the forward strand.
GAAAAATGCTGGATAAATTAAACTATTTCCAACGTAGTTTTGTAATATCAAACACTCCCCCAATGTACAAAAACAATTTAGATTACTCGATAACATAGCAATAATTAGTGTTTCTCCTAAAAAGTAACAAACAGAGATACTTGCACCGCTTTTATTGGCTCGCCCTCTAATTGTTATGGTGCTATTGCCGCTGTTGGTCGGTGGAGCAATCAGACAATTTTACCAAATTTAGCGCTAAAGCGCTTTCCTGTCATTATTGATTTTGCCGAAGAGATACCTAAGGGGATCCGTCGTGAAGGCGGACAAGCTGATATTATTGTATACACCAGCGATACCGGGTTCATGCGCTGGCTGGGTAAGTTGTACATCCGCTTAATGGGGCTACTTAGTTATGTCTACTGATATAGCTGATGCTTCAGCGGTAAAGCACACAAATAGAGAAACCGAGCGTAACATTTTACGTTATGCACTAGGTGTTATGAGCCCAGTATGTGTGATGGTCATCTGGCAATGGGAAATGGCTTATGTTACGCCAACACTGGTAACTATGTTAATCGGTCCCCCAGCAAAACCTCTGCCCAAAAAGCTATATTTCTACCTTGCCATGGCAATGCTTGCTTCATTGGCGTTAGGTCTGGTATTAATAAGGTTGCTCGAGCCCTACCCGCTGGTAGCCATCCTAGTGATGGGCGGGAGCCTTTATGCTATTTTCTATAAAACAGCTCAGGGAGTAAGTTTACTGATAACGGCATTACTTTTATTATCAGTATTAACCTACCCTTCCCTGGCCATGCTTGATATTGAGTTGAGCCTTGATACTGCGCTGGGGGTGAGTTTGTCGTACTTGATTGCGTTATTTTCAGCTGCCATTATGTACTCGATAATGCCGCCAGCTCCAATAAGCGCACAACAGGTTGCCCCTCCAGAAAAAAAACGGAGCTCGAGCTTTCACGGATAGCTCTGCTTAACACTCTGGTCGTGTTGCCTATCCTCATTTATTTTTTGATGTACGACCGTCAGGCTGCGATGCTGACACTGATATACGTTGGTATTCTGGTTCCCAATTCATGCTTGCGTAAAGGGATGCGTTCCTGCATCGGTATTATGCTGGCAAACCTACTTGGGGGAATAATTGCGATTATCATATACGAGCTAATGATTATCGTTCCAATAAGCTCCTTTTACCTGTTGCTGATGTTTCTGATTAGTCTGCTTATGGCGAAAAAGGTATTTTGCACTCCGCAAGGCGCTTTATATGCCTCTGCCTTTAGTTGTTTACTGCTATTGATCACTGATATGACTAACACAACAGGCAGTGATCTTGATTATGCATTCTACGAGCGCTGGCTGTATATCGCGCTGGCTAATGTGTATGTGATAGCTAGCTTTATGATATTAACGGCTCTAGGCTGGCTGAAAATATCGTCACGTGATTAGATACAAGCTCCCCCTCTGCGATGTGGTAGCGGGCTCAAAGCAATAGGTTACATCGCCAGCAATCTGCTACAGAACACTACATTTTGCTGAGCCTTAATCTGCTCCTTAAGGCTCAGTTCGTGATTTTTTCTTATCAGTATCGTCCAAAGCAAAATAGATCCTTGCGATAATTATCTCTGTAACTATTATCGTGATGATGACAGCAATAAATGCAATCAGGCCGTTCAGTGGTCCTGAAAAGTCGATTTTGTCACCAAACATTAGGTCGATGGCTTCTAGCATCACAAGTTTTGACCCCATTAAAATTGCCCACGTGGTGAGTCCACGATATACCTTTGCGGCCTTACCGGGTTTAGTGCTAAAAAAATCTGCCACCTTTTGCTCAGCTTTAATTGAAAGCCTTAACAATAGCTGTAATAAAATCGCCGCAGCAAAAGAGATGGTAAACGAGCTAATTGACACGTAATCCCAGTGTTCGGCATAAAAATTTAGTACGGTTAAATCAACCAATACCCCTAGCGTATATCCTACGAATAGACGCTGCGGTGTGTTTAAACGGTATATCTTAGGTCTTCGCCCCATAACAAACCTCGTAAACGATTAATCAGAAAATTAACTGACATGTTTTAGACATGTATACAACCTGGATAAATAAACGTTATGGGGACTTTTCCACAGGGCTGGAACATACTTTGACGACATTTTAGCCAAGGAAACTTGGGCCTGTAATTATCATTCCAGCCAGCCTTTTTGAGGTTATTTCTTTGGCTAGGCCACCACAGTGGCACTGTTTCAGCATATTCATCACAAAGCGCCAGAACAAGGCCTACCGCTAAATTTGGTTTGTCCCGAAAACGAACACAACCCTAGTACACAATTACAGCATAGTAGAGAATGAGCGTTTTTCTAATCAAATAGCGCTAGTTTTGGTGGAGCCACGGCAAGATAATTATATAATTAACTTTCTTATCTCCTTGCGATAAGTACTGTTATATCCGGTGCAAAAGGATGGGAAGATTTTGGGCATTTAAAACTGGATTGGCTTCGTAAATACCGTCCTTTTGAAGTCGGTATCCCTAAACACGATACGATTGCTCGCGTTATTTGTCGATTAAAAGCAGAAGAAAGTCTCAATGCAGTTCGTAGTCACTGGCAAGTTGAAAGTATGCACTGGGTCGGGTACTTGATATAACATTCAGAGAAGATGAATTTCGTATACGTAAAAAACAAGAATCATTAGCTTTTAATGTGATGAGGAAAATATCAGTGGCATTATTCAAACAAAACGATACAAAACCGACCAGTATGGCACGCAAAAAAAGATGGCAGGGCTAGATGACGATTATCGTTCAACCCTTTTAGAATCTGGAGTTAAAATGCGCTAGCCGTGAGAAGCATGGGAAAATGCGCTAAAACTACTCCATATCATAACCGCGTAAATTCACTTGAGGGCGAAACAGAGTCAGGCATCGACACTCGTTTTTGCTGATAGCAAGCAAACATCGATGATAAGAAAAAGAACTAAGGTTTTTACGCAACGCTCGCAAATGGGAGAAAGCGAGCGTAAATGGAGTGATCTAAATAGATAAATAGCACAAAATATCTAAGGCGCTATGTACCCCTTTGCGCCTTAGAAATAGTATCAATCAAAAAGATACCTATCAGCCGCCAATTGATGATGCGAATCGTTATGTTTAATTACTATTATTCAGCAACAACTTTCAAGCCTTTAACACCTGCCATTGAAATATTTCCATACGATGCATCTTCAATATGTTTACTCCACCATTCCATAATCTTTGCCCGCTGATTAAGGTACGTGGAGTGATTGTAAGACTGGCTAACTGAATTACCCACTTTGTGAGATAAACATGCTTCTGAGGCCTCGTAATTAAAACCTAGATCACTTAGCGTTGTTCTAGCTAACCCACGCAGGCCATGCGCAGTCTGTTTACCTTGATACCCCATGCGCTTCAATGCCATATTGGCACTGGCTTTATTTGCGTGTGAGTTAGGGTTTCTATCGGCAGGAAAGATATAGGGTGAATTGCCGCTTAGCGGTTTGATTGCTTCAAGTATCGCCAGTGTTTCAGTAGTTAATGGCACTTTATGTTCAATTCCCGTTTTCATTCGCTGTGCAGGAATTATCCAAAGATTATTATCTAAATCAATTTCCGACCATTGCGCCAAAGCCGTTTCAGCTGGCCGCGTCATGGTGTGCATCTGCCAAAGAATTAAATAACGGGTTGCTTTCTTGATGTTGGCGGCTGTAATCGCCTGTAATAATTCGGGGAGTTGTTCGGGTTTAATATGAGGGTTATTAGTGACTTTTTTTGCCATAAACACCTCTTTGATACCTGCTAATGGATTAGCATGAATAATTCCATGATTAACGCTATAGCGCATTATCTGGTTGAGGTATTGGCAAACACGGGCAATCACTTCTAAATTGCCTTTGGCCTCGATGGGTCTAAGTGCGGTAATGACTTGCGGTGCTGTAATAGCGGTTATAGGGTGTTTACCTATGACAGGGTAAATGTGGTTTATCAGGGTATTTGAGATGGTTTTATATGTACCCTCTTTCACTTCAGAGGCTTTCAGTTTAAGCCAATCATTAGCCACCATTTCAAAAGAATGATTAAGAATGGCCTGTTTAGCTTTCAACTCACCATCTCGGTGTTCTTTGGGATCAATGCCATCTGCTAATAATTCACGTGCTGCAACGGTTTTGGCTCTGGCTTTTGCTAAAGATAAATCAGGATATTTGCCAAGGCTTAAATTGGCTCTTTGTTTGCTAACTGGTCGCAAATAATTAAACCGCCACAACTTAGTACCATTAGGCTTAATTTTTAGCGTTAAGCCAAGACCATCGCCAAGGTTATACTCTTTCTCTTTTGGCTTAGCATTCTTAATCTGAGTATCATTCAAAGGGGGGATAATTTTAGCCATGATGTAACCTCACAATTAGCAGTTTGATAGGGTTACATTAGAGGTTACATCAAATGCTGGATTGTGCAAGACGTTAAAAAACGCTATAGAACTGAAAACGGCTTTAAATGATTGTGTTTATTGGAGTTTTGTAAGGATTTTGAACTTTAAAAGACGTTGTAAAAAGAGGTTGTGGTGCTGATAGGCGGATTCGAACCGCCGACCTCACCCTTACCAAGGGTGCGCTCTACCAACTGAGCCATATCAGCAAAAGGGGATCTGATAATGACCTACTCTCACATGGGGAAGCCCCACACTACCATCGGCGCAACTGCGTTTCACTTCTGAGTTCGGAAAGGGATCAGGTGGTACCACAGCGCTATTATTATCAGAAAAAAATCTTAAAATTATTATAATTATTAATATAAAAAACCCCAGCCTTTGGACTGGGGTTTTAATATTCTTTAAAAGAATTAGGCGCTTGGCGATGACCTACTCTCACATGGGGAAACCCCACACTACCATCGGCGCAACTGCGTTTCACTTCTGAGTTCGGAAAGGGATCAGGT
>JABXKR010000077.1 GCA_013619145.1 Psychromonas sp.
CGCTTAAAACAGAGCGAGCAGATAGCAGCTCTTGATCAGCAACTTGTAGAACTAAACAAACAGATAGAAGTGCAAAAGATAGAAATCAGTGAGATTAAACAAACACTGAAGCAGAATGAGTTAAAACTTGATCAGCTGAAAGTGCAGATGCAGAATTTATCTGATAAAAAGCACCTGGCGATAAAAGAGGTAAATACGGCTGTTGAAAGCCTGATTAAAGAACTTAATGTTTCGATAAAAAATAACAATAAGAAAATTGAACAATTTAAAGTCACTTCACAAGAGCAAAGATTTGAATTAAATAATCAGATGCTGGATCAGCGGATGGTGGTGGAATCGGATCGTGATAGCCAGCTTGAGCAGTTAGCAATACAGTTAGCGGCAATTGAAGAGAGCGCTAAAACCCGTTTGCGCGATTACAAAAAACAGAAAAACAGTGCGCTTAGCGATCTTGATCCTGATGGTGAAGTTGATAAACGCAGTAGCGAACGTAAAGCGCTTACCCTTGCCTTAGATGAGTGTGCTGTTTGGGCGCGTAAAGCGCGTGAATACACTCAATTTATGAATGAGCGTTATGTTCATCGCGATAAACTGGTTGAGCTTAACCAGAACCGGGAAATAGAGAAACGCGGTTTGCAAAACAGCCTTGAAGATCTATTGGCAGAAAAAGGGCAGTTGATAACAAGCAATCAAAAGTTACTTAAAAAACTTTCTGTACAATTACGGGATTCTCATGATCTGTTAACGCAGCTTAGTGAAAGCCAACGTTTGTGTGAAATGAGTGGTATTGAACAGCTCGCAAGTGACTCTGAGCCGAATAATGAAGCTGATTTGGCGGTAAGTTTTTGTTTCGATTGGCTGAAACAGTTTAAAGCCGTTGAAAAACGTTTAACTGAGCAGCTTAATCGCTTTAACGAATCATTTAGAAAAAACCATGCCGGCAGTGAACTGTTTGAAAACTGGCTTAAGTTAGTTGCCGATAATGATAATTATCAAGGTGCGAAAAGCCTGTTCAAATACCGCAATCCAATTACTGACTTGTTAAGCAGTGCCGAGCAGAAACAGAAAAATACCTATCAGTTGGTGACTGTTAACGCCAATATGATCAATGAGTTTTATCAGCATATCGAAAATTTCGGTCGCCGCATTAAAATTATCGGCAAACAGCTTTCCAAAAATGTCACCGCTTTGGCACATTTCGATGCGTTAGCGGATATCAATGTTTATACCGTGATGAAACAGGAAGAGCTGGAATACTGGGGGCCTTTGCAGCAGTTTGCAAAATTGTTCGAGCTGCATCGCGATGATCTGCGTGAAGGTATTGGCGAAATTCCAGATGAGCTTGTTTATGCAATGCAGAAACTCTCCGCTTATTTGCCAAGTGAAGGTTTTGTACTGGCGCATAATAATCTTTTTGATATCGAATTTACGATCACTGAAAAAGGGCAGTTAAAACACGCAAGAAATGCAAGGCAGTTGAAAAAAATCAGTTCAACCGGGCTTTCCTATTTGGCAATGTTATCACTGTTTGCGGGCATTTTAGGTATGTTACGTGGCTCAGGTGATACGCCATCTGTAATTATTCTGCCTGTCGATGAATTAGGTGAACTGGCTGCTGAAAATATCGACTTGTTACTGAAGATGTTTAATGAGAATAGTATCTCAATGTTATCCGCTTCACCGTCAACCGATCGTCATATCCTTTCTCTTTATGATCGTCACTATAAATTAAAAGATAATAAAATTTACCATGCGGAAATACCTATCTCCCGCTTGGATGAGTTATTAGCGCAACGTAAACAACAGGCTCAAGCTGCGCAAATTCACTCTGTGGAGGTTGAATAATGTTTAAACAAACCGTACAACAATTGCTAACTGGCGCGGTGATTTGTGAAACGGCTTTTGCCGATGAATTTGAGTATTTAAAAGAAAATGATAATAGCCAACGTGTTGCAGACTTTTTAGGAAATTTGGACAGAAATTTAACCTACTTAGACAGTGCTGACGCCTATTACTGCACCTTTCAACAAGTAGACCAGGATAACAGCGCGGAATTAACCGCTTTATTCAGTGAGGTACGCAGCAGTTTCCGCCCGTTAGTTGAATTTTTAGAGCTGTTATTAACGGCAAGCCAGACAGATTTGCCGCTGCGGGCTAAATCTGTGGTAAATATTAATGAGCTGTTCGATCCGTTTGAGCATGATCAGACACTGCGTGAACAACTGCGCCGTTTAACATCGGTCAAACCTTTTAAAACCAATAAATTAGAAACACGCGAGCAGCTGGTTTTCATCTTCCAAAAACTAGAAGAGATGGGCTATTTAGTACGTAAAAATGCCGGCAGCAGCCGTTATTATGCAAGCGCGCGTTTTGATATTATCTATCTGCTAATCGAATTTTTAAATGACTCGGAACGTGTTGAGTTGCCGGAAAATGAGCAACAGCAGCAAGAGGAGTTGCTTTTTTAATGGCGGGTTATGATGCTGGAGATGTTGCTGAATTATTGAGACAGATTGGTTCGAACTCGCAACTGCTTGCCGATGCTTATGTGTATGGCTCGATTGCTGGCGATCAGCTCGATTCAGGTAAACTCAATATATTGCAGAAAAAGGGCTTATTACGCCCCGATGACGAGCCGGGTGATTACCGCGTAACTGCCGAATTAAAACGACCAGTTAGATGATCTGCTTTATGAAGCAAAAGACAATCTTAATGTCAGTTTAGATAATATGCATTATGCCATCTCCAGCCAGTTTGGTTTTGTCAGCACCTTAAGCGCTAAAGTACGTGAAAATGAAAAAGCGCTCGATTATGCCCAGAAACTATTAACTGAGTTACAGCAGATTGATCCCGAATCCTGTTATGAGTGGACCAACTGGGCTTGTCCGATTGATTTTGCGCGCAAAATAAGTGGATTTATATATTGGTTTAATCAAACGCTGGCACGCCTGCGTTTTATTATCGACAATATGCGCCTCAGTCTGTTCAGGCTGCGCCGTGATGAAAAACAGGCCAGCTTATTGCGAAATATGGCGCGTTATCTGCGCAAACATCCGGAGTTTGAAATCAGTGAAACACTGTTTGAAGATCAAAACCTGGATAATAGATTAAAATTTGCCCCCGCGCTTAAACTGAAAACCTATGTTGATATAAAAAACAGCGCTATTGAAGAGCCTTTAATCAAGATCGTGCAGGCGCTGCGTAAACAAGCAAAACCAAGTGCACTTAAAGAGCGAGAAACCGCCAGCGTTGAGATCACGTCGATTGAGAAAATAGTCGCTGATCATGATTATTTTGAAGAGCAAACGGAATTACTGTTTGAACAAGCAATCACAACAGGGCAACCTATCTCTGCAATTAATTACTGGCAGAATGAGTTACAAAACAGCTCACAAACAGCGCAAACAATAGAGCCGCAAGCCTGGATTGAACTGGTATTTAGCAGTTATTGTAAATTAACGCTTGAGCAGCAAGATGCACTGGATATTAAAATGAAAGGTGTGCAAGTTGCCGGCACCACAGATAACTACAGTTACAGTGATGTGCAGATTGTTTTAAAGGAAAGCATTTAACTAAATCGTATTGTAGAGGCCTGCATGAACAAAGCACTGTATCAATTCTGCCAGACAAACTTTAAAACCTTAACGCACGGCAAGTTAAAACTGTCGAGTTTATTAAAGCGTTTACATAACGATTATGGTTTTGGCGTAATTGACGGTGACTATCTGCACTTTAATGAGCGGGACAGAGCGTTTTTAATTGAGCGGGTGTTATCTGAAAATAGCGCGCATCTTTTTCGAGAGCCATATCCAGCTGCGCAGAGCCGGCAGCAAAGCGCGCAAACTCAGCGTAACGAAAAAGCGCACAGTTATGCTGTCAGTCGGGATTTTATCCTGATTAACAACCTGCAAATACTGCAGCTCAATAATCAACAATTCCCCGTTACTCCCTTTAGCTCTTTAGGTGTGTACCTTAAAGCAGACGAGATAAGCTCAGTTGAACATCAGAAGATTGTGTTGGTGGAAAACCTGGCAATAATGGCGAATCTGTCGGCTCTGAATATTCCTGAATGTCTGCACAAAGCGCTGTGGCTGTATCGCGGGGATATTAATCCGGAACAGCAAACTTCTACGGCTTATCAGTTTTTCAGACGTTTTAAAGATTGTGACAGACATCAACTGATCTGCTTTAGTGATTTGGATCCGGCAGGTATACAAATCGCACTGACCTGTGATGCCGATTACTGGTTAACAGCGCAAGACAGCAATGTTATCAATATCGAGCTGCAAGGCGATGAAAATGAGTGGTTTAAGCAGGAAAGGGCGATTAAATATCTGGAAAAGAGAACGGATTTGCCCGAAAAATGCCAAATAGCATTTTCACAAATGTGCAGTGTTCGAAAAACCATAAAACAGGAGCAGATGCTCGCACATAATATAAAGCTGGGTTTGTTTGACCTGTAAATGTATTTAGCAACCATCGACAGATACTCTAAAAATATTTCGATCTCAGCATTGCCCATTGTCTCCGGGTGTTTAAGTTTATAAAACGGATGTAAGACAAGATCCAATAGCTGTACGTTTTTTCTGTTTTAAAGGGATAATGGCGGCTGCGAATAAGCATGCGAAAGGGATCCATAAAACAGATTGGAATCTGTTGATATTATTTCTCGCACATCGAACATAATAACCTCCATACTGTATTTACAATCAGTAAATATAGCCTGTTTTGTCAATAAAACTACAAATTACGTCACCGCGCCTGTTTTGCCTAGAATCTGACAAAAGCGTCACTGCGAAGGTTATCAGGGGACTTTTTGAATACCCTTTGTAAAAGAAAGGGTTAGATGTGCTTTAAAAATGTGCATATCTTCCTTGTGACGCATTTGTCGATTCACGATTTTGCTAAAAACGTTCACAATTTATTGAATTAATTTGATTTTTTGTTTATTGTGATGTTTTAAATAATTAAGATATACAACGGGGCAATTGCGTCACTGTGATGTATATAAAGCTGTTATAAAAAAGGTTCAAATGAATTATTTAGCAACCAGCACTGGGCAACGATTTGTAACTTCTGACGGAGCGAATTTAAAGGTTCAGTTAGAAGATGTTCTTGAAGTTGTCGAAGGCGCAGAGCAAATACCTGAAAATGCAAAAGATGCAGTTAAAGATTTTATAGAAACTAACTTTTATGAACTGGTCGAAAATGTTAAAGATGTATCAGATTATGAAGTCTCTAATTTTCTAATTGAAAAGTTTCCTGAATTTATCAGTTACGTTGAGTTTGCGTTCAAGAATTTTTTATAACAAGGCATTGAAAACGGAACTAAAACAGTTGGCTAAGTTTCGCTTCGCTCCACATTATAGCCAACCATTTTAGTCCGCTTAATGCGGCGTTAGTGCTCTTACATTGAGGTATATATGTGTATAAATGGATTTATGAGATTTCTGTTCGTTATTGTTGTTTCGAACTTAGTTTTGGGCTGTGATGGTTCATCAAATGAAGAGGGGGGCGTGTGCCCTACAGTGGTTGAACCTGCGTTCTTTGTCCAAGTTTATGACCAATCGACTCAAGCACGAATCGATTGCCAAGCCACGGTTACTCTTTTAACACCAACCAGTGAAATCGTAGAAGAAAACCTTACGGAATATGGTACATGCGAGGATTTAGGAGATAGCGAGATTGGTCTAGGTTGGCAATCAGGTTTATACGATGTTCGAGTTGAAGCAGAAGGTTACGAAGAGTGGTATCAGCAAGATGTTGAGGTAACAGAAACAGGTGTCCCTTGTAATCAACCAATTACAGTCCACTTGCACATCGAAATGGTGCCACTAACCAACTGAGCACTAATCGGGTAGCCGGAGGTATCTAGCCTCCAGCCCCCACACCACCCTGCATGCGGCTCCGCACAGGGCGGTTCATCTCTCATAATGAATATTGATCCACAATAGCCTTAATAATATCAAGCCTTGTTGTTCTAAAAACTCATTACTGATCGCAATATTGATCCCTTTCGTTTTAGAACTGCGACATGGTCCTTTGCTAGTTATGCCACAAGCAATGGCTAGGCGTTCACTTACCCCAAGTTTTATTAAACTTCTCACTTTGGTGCGTGGTTTCCGCCATTGTCGCCAGTAACACATCCGCAATCGACGACGGATCCAAGAATCGAGATCCACTGTCAACTGATAGGTATTGGCAATGAGGAAATAATTTCCCCAGCCTCGTAAAAATAGATTAAGTTTATGAATTTGCTTTTTCATTGCAATTCCCCAATTTCGGTTGGTCAGCGTTCTTACTTTTTCTTTAAATAATTTCAAAGATTTAGCGTGAATTTGCAACTGGCCTCGTGGGAAAGTAAAGCCTAAAAACTTCGAGCCTGAAACAGGCCCGACGCGACTTTTAGTTTCATTAATAATCAATTTCAAGCGTTTGCTGATATAGCGTGAAATATCTACTTTGACCTTATTACCGATATGCTGAGACTTAACCAAAATGATGATGTCGTCAGCATAACGAGCAAAATGTAATCGCTCTCGTGTTAGCTTTTTATCCAATTCATCTAAT
>JABXKR010000095.1 GCA_013619145.1 Psychromonas sp.
TATTCTAGGAAAAAAACTCTGCGAACATATACTGCCTAAATTTCATATAGAGTTTCCTGGGATCCATTTGAATCTCTTACTTTCAGATGATTTCAATGACATGGTAGAAGAAGGAATTGATATCGCCTTACGAATAAGCAAACTTCCTGATTCAAACTTCATTGCGAAGAAAATAGGAAAGCAGACCTTGCGACTAGTAACAAGTATTGCATACGTTGAAAAATTTGGCGCTCCATTAAGTCCGGAAAGTTTAAACAGACACATATGTATCGTTGATAATTCTATAGCAAATGCCAAAAGGTGGGGGTTTATTAATACTGATGGCGGGATAAGCAGTGTTCATATTGATGGTCCTATCGAAGTCAATGATGCGGAATGTGTCGTTAAGTTGTGTGAGGCTGGTGTTGGTTTAGCACAAGTGCCGGAAGTATTTGTAAACGAAAGTATTCGTCAGGGCAGACTTATTGAACTGCTGCCCGAAAAAACGATGGAAATTGATATATCAATTCTATACCACCAGAAAAGTACCGGCAGTCCAATAATTAAATCTGTTATAGATTTCTTCAATGATAATATCGAAGAGCAGTGCTTTCTCTAGAACTATCTTAAATAATAGGCTGCCCCCCCATAAGCCAACTCAATGAGTTGGTTTTTTTGTTTCCTTCTTTAATTATATTTCTTGTTTTGAGAAATATAATTTTCCATTTTTCACCATACACAAATTTACAATCCTTAATTAAACTTATTGGCAAGTTCAAAACAATAGGGTTAAGGAAAATGAAAGTATTAGTTTTTGGTGCAACCGGAAAAATTGGTAGTGAAGTAGTAAAACTTCTTAAAGATGAACATGAAGTCATTGGTGTCGGTTCTCGTAGTGGTGATATTACGGCTGACTACACTGACGCTGAATCAATCGAGGTCGTTTTCAAGCAAGTGCAGGACATAGACGCTGTTGTTGTGTCTGTTGGCGGTGACAGTAACTTTAAGCCATATCATTCCATTGAAGACGAAGATATACGGCTGGGGGCTGAACGAAAACTGGTCGCTCAATTTCGCATTGTTTCTCTTGCCGAAAAATACTTAAAGCAGGGCGGCTCGGTTACCTTAACCAGTGGTTTTTTATCTCATTACCCAAATGAATACAGCTTAGCCACCGGTCCTTTCAACGCAGCAATAGACACCTATGTTAAGCAGGCTGCTCCATTTTTGAAAAACGACCTGCGTCTTAATGTGGTCAGTCCGGCTCCAGTTGTTGAGCCTGAAAGAACGAGAACAGGACTCGTTTCAGCAGTCGATGTCGCTAAGCACTTCGTCACCTCAATTCACAGTGATCAGTCTGGCGTAGTCTACCGTGCCTGGGGTGGACTCTCGATACCTGAAGAATACTAACCTCTGAGTACTTAAGGAAAATTAATATGAAATATCCGTTATCTATTAGAGCCGTTCACTGGTCGAGTGCAGTCATTATTCTTGGCCTTATAATCTTAGGCGCCTATATGACTCCCTTTGAAATGAACAATATGGAGCATTCAGAAAACCTATATTTCTGGCACAAGTCATTTGGTGTTTTAGCTTTTATCTTAGTGTGTATTCGTTTGTACTTTAGAAGCAGACATACATTACCAGAGTTACCTGAAGGCATGCCGAAGCATGAAAAAATAGCGGCTAAATACGTTCACAAAGCGTTATATGCACTAATGATCTTAGTGCCTGTTTTGGGTTACGTGCAGTCTTGCGTTTATCCCTACAGTAGTGGCGTTCATTTCTTTGGACTGCTTATACCAGAGCTGTTCTCGGACAACCAGGCAGTTTTTGTTGTCGTCAATGTCATCCACAAAGTACTTGCCTATTTATTGTTAGCATTGATTGCAGCCCATGTATTAGGCGCTATTAAACATCGACTATTCGATAAAGAAAATGACGTATTAAACAGAATAATTTAACACAACCGCAAAACATTAATTATATTTGGAGATCACAATGAAAACGATAAAGTCACTATTAATAACTATACCTGTAGCACTTAGCCTTATGGCTGGGACTGTCCAAGCCGGAGAATCTGTCGCAGAACTAAAAGCTAAGGTTGCTAAACTTGAAGCTCAAGTTGCTACCTATAAGGCAGAACGAGCAGTCACAGCGCAGAATCTGAAAACCTTCGATGACCTGGATCTGGTCGCGTTTAACAATCGCGATATAGAACTGATCAAACAGATTCATGCGACAGACGTCAAGGTTTACAACCCTGACGGCACAATTACCGAGCCGGCGGCGCCGCATGTCGAAGAACTTCAGTTTCTATTCGATACCTTCGATTTTAAAGTGGCCGAGCACATTTTGCAGTTTGGACATGGCGAGTGGACCGCAGGCATCAGCATCTCCGAAGGCAAATGGGTCAAACCGCTAACGCTGCCTGATGGCACAGTGCTTCAACCCACAGGTAAAGCAGTTAGTCTCAAGATTGCAACCATTGCTCGCTGGGAAAACGGTCGAATTGCTGAAGAGTATCTATTCTGGGATAACGCTGACTGGAACCGTCAAATCGGTTTAGGTCAATAATTAACGAAAGAGAGCGAAACTAATTCGCTCTCTTTCCCTTTCTCCTTATTATTTAATCAATTTGGTAGTGCAAAGGACCCGTCGGAAGTCTAGGTTCAACCTTCTGGGATGGTCAAAACGTTTTAAATCGCCGAGCTCTGCGATGGTGCCCACAGCCACGGTTAACTTAACCCCACGCATTGCTTGCAGTGCCTGCACAACGGGGTAGTAACGCCAACTTTTTGCTTGATAGAGCCGTTCATTATCGAGGCGTTGTAATCGATTGATACGTTCGTTAATGGTGTGAATCATCTCCTGTAATACAATTTGCTGGCAGGTGTGCGGCAGTATTAACTGTGCTAACCAACGAAGGTGTTGTGATGTCCAGTTGGCTGTGCCTGAGTGGTGACATTATTACGAAGAAGCAGTGCTTTAAGTTGGTATTTTCCATCTTTTAAATCCTTCATTGCGGTTTCTCTGGCACAAGATAAATCACGTACCGCTTCATCGTCTGGCTCGGGCACATAGATAGGGTCAATCTCGTTATTCTTTAACAGCTCGCACAGTTTTAATGCATCCCGTTTATCGGTTTTTATTTTATCACCTGGCTTTTTCGGGACTAAAGAGGGCGCAACGATATAGCAGCAGTGCCCGAGGCTGGTGATGAAACGGTAAAGCCAATAACCACGAGGACCGGCTTCATAAACGAAATGCAGCGTTGCATGCGGGTACTTGGATTGCAGCTGTCGAATGAGTTTTGTTATGGCCTGTTTGGTATTGGGAATACGGCCTTGATGAATTGGTTTGCTCAACCTCTCATCTTCGCAATAAGCGACATTATCAAAGTCTTTGTGGGTGTCTAACCCTATGAAAATCATGTTATTGTTATTCATGCTAGCCTACATTTAGTTTGTTTCACAACAACTATTATGGCTCTGGTATAACTAACCCACGAATTGGAGGCTAGCACCTTAGTGGGGAGTCATTATGTCTATATACCTAGGAGAATGTGTTGCCAATAATCGCAAAAACACCTGAACCACCTTATTATGCTGTCATCTTTACTTCCACTCGTACAGATGGTGATAATGGATATGGAGAAATCGCAGATAGAATGGTTGAATTGGCTGAGCAGCAGTCTGGATTTTTAGGTGTAGAATCAGCTAGAGAAAGTGTTGGTATTACGGTTTCGTATTGGTCAGATTTAGAATCAATTAAAAACTGGAAAGCAAATACAGAGCATTTAGAAGCTCAAAAAATTGGCCGTAAAATGTGGTATTCATCTTTTAAGGTGCGTATTTCAAAAGTTGAGCGTGATTACGGCATATAACAAGTCAAATCTTAGGACGCATTACGGCTGTCGCGGTTTTTGCTAAAACAAAAAGCTCGCAAAAAC
>JABXKR010000098.1 GCA_013619145.1 Psychromonas sp.
GGTCATGCATCGCTCAATGATGGGCAAGCCGTAGAATTTGATATAGGCGAAGGTAAAAAGGGGCCGTGCGCACATAATGTTGTGCCGCTATAAATGCAATCAAATAGACCGTTGAAAAAGCGCGCGGCTGTAATTGCAGCTGTGCTAATACTTTCAACGGGCCACACAAGGACCGACTAGCTGAGGAGGATAATATGGCACTTACACTTAGATCCGCGGCCTTCAGCAATGGCGGCGAAATCCCTGCAAAATACACCTGTGAAGCTGAAGATATTGCACCGCCATTAGAATGGCTTAGCGTCCCGGAAAATACGCGCACTCTTGTTCTGATTATTGATGATCCAGACGCGCCTGATCCGAATGCGCCTAAGATGACATGGGTTCATTGGGTTCTTTATAACATACCGCCGCAAGCTGCTGGTCTGACTGAAGGTGCGACTGCAAAAGATCTTCCCGCCGGGACAAAACAAGGTTTAAATGATTGGAAAAAGGCTGCGTATGGCGGACCATGTCCCCCGATCGGCCGACATAGATATTTTCACAAACTCTATGCCCTGGACACGGTTATCACGATAAAGAACAAGCCAACCAAGGCTGAAATTGAAACTGCACTTAAAGGCCATATTATCGAACAAACCGAGCTTATTGGAACCTACAAGAAGTCCGGATAGATACTGTTGGTGGTCTGTGCCGTGAAATTTTACGCTGCACATTGCCGATGGTGAATAATATCACAAGAAAAAATAGTCAGCATTTTAACCATTAAAGGCTTAATTTAAACTTAACCAGTAGAGGATTATGATCACTGCTTTTTGTTTTTATCGCTTCAGCTGGCATATCAATTTCAAGACCTCGGTAATAAATATGATCCAGAGAATGGTTAAATAGAAACTTTTTAATATTCTTTTCATGATCCGCGTGAAATTGAACCTTTTCAAGACCGCAGCCTGTTAAAATCTTATCTAAAATATTAGTTCTTTTTCTGTTCCAGGTATTAAAGTCACCGGATAAGATAACCGGACCATTATGGCTGCGAATCGAAAATTCCAGCTGCTGAATCTGGGATATAAATTTCCAGAAACCGACAAAGTTTATAGCGTGAATATTTAAAACTAACAGCTCTTTATTTTCATTATCTATAGCATAGCTTGTCGATAAAAATATTTTAGGAACCTTTATTAAGGGTTCAAAAGCGTGGGACCTTATTACGCTTACACACTGATGATTTGCAGAGCTTGCAGTCAATACTCCTGAGTGTCTGTCTTTAAAAGTATCTAAGAAATTAGGAGCAAAAATAAAACCATAGTGTTCAATATGAAGAATATTTTCTAATCCTTTCTGAAACTGACACTCCTGTAAAAGAATAAGCTCTGGTGTATATTTTTCAATAATATGTTTAAATTCAGCCCCCCAGACAGGATCACAATTCTTTTTTTGAATATTCCAGTTTAATAGAGAAATATTCTTATTAATTAACTCTTTTTGAGGATATTCGTGATCCTCAATAAAGTAATCAGCTTGTGCAAATCTTTTCTTCATATTGACTCACTAAATCTACTATTTCACCTTTAACTGTAGCAGAAGTCGAGCTTTGCAGAACTAAGAGACCCACTTATTTTAGCCCTGAAATCGATTATGAGAATGCCTTAACAACAGGTAAAGATCTGTGGTGGCGACTTACAAATAAGAGCTAAACACTGTTAGCAACTTATTCTTCATCACGCTTTCACATGCTTTGTTTGCGATACCGATCGCATTGCGCATGCTTTCGAGCGCTTTCGCTACCTGTTTCGTTACTCTAAATGTTACATTGAGCTCAATCTGCAGTTGATTATATTTTAGTGATTGCAATTCGATTTTTAAAAATTAAAGGGGAACTGTTTTTTATGTGCTTGAAAAAGTTTAAGTTGTTTAGCCTGACTATAGCTTGCTTAATATCTATAGGTGTTAACGCAAACAACCGTCAGGATGATCAGCTGATTGTCAATTTCGATACGCCGATCGAAGCATGGAATGATATTGCTTATATCACCCCTGCAGCAAATCAAAACACAGTGGTATTTACCTTACCAAAGAATGTGTCAGTTAATGATATCGCTCAAGTCAATTATGCAGATGCTATTTTGACAAACAAACTGTGGCGTGTAGATGCTGAAAAGATCTATTTCTCCCCCCGAGATAGCTGGTCTATGGGGATGAACTTAATTGAACTGCAACTTAAAGATGATCAGGTATTTGATTATTTTGTAGTTATTTATGGCGGTAAATTTAAGCTGACAGCTAAAACCGAGAAGTATCAGCAGCGACAGAAGCAATTTTCACAGTTTAAACAGCTGATCACGGCTGATTATAGCGCGGATGCGTATGCACCAGTACATATAAGTAAGGCTGACTTTACAGGAAAACAGCTGCAGCAAGTGCTCATTAACGGCAAGGTTGTTAACAATGCAAGTTTACAGAAGCAGTTATTCAGCTATACGCCATCATCATCCTGGCTGGTGGGTTTAAACCAGATAGAAATTCAACTCAAAGGCGATAAACAGCCACATACTCATCTGCTGAGTTATCATCCCAAAGTGATCAAAGTAACTTATTCAATGGATGAGAGCACTGTTGATGGACAGGCATTTTTCCCACAGGCAGTTTATTACGTAAATCCCAGCTCGTTTGCTAAAGTGGCTGATTTTGGGTTTAATATTGTTCATGACTATAAATTACGCTCTTTACCTGAAACAGAAATAACAGATTATTTGCAGCAAGCAGATAACAACGGTTTAATGGTTTTCTCCCATATCAATCAAACGTCTCTTGAGAATGGTGATCTAGTTGCGTTTGCAAAGCGGATTGCCACTCAAATGGCAGAGCCCGCATTATTCGCCTGGTATTTTTGGGATGAACCTAGCCCTAATGATATCCCTGCTGAGTATTATAATTTTTTTGTTGAGCTTGCTCGTCAGTTAGATCCATTCCACCCGATCATCTCATCGCACTGGTATCAACGTTATTATATTGATGCCGGCGAAGTTGATATGCGCCAGTTCTATCATGGTAAAGCCTCCGAAATGGCAAAGGCATTGGCGCTATATAAACGGGTAATGGCTCAGACAGATACTCCCTGGGTAGCAATTTTAAATGTTCATGAAGGATTCAAACCACAAGACAGTATCAGTATTTCACCACGCCATAATGTGTTAAAGATTGTAAATAAAGCTAAATCACCGGAGCAGAAAAAGCTGCTTCAGGAGTGGCTAGATGCCAGAAACAAAGTGATTTTAGCGAATTTAGACAAGCCGCCATTTCCTATCCCGTCAACGCTGCCGCAAAAAAGAGAGCAGATCCGAGGGCAGGCATTTGAAGCTATCGTGCAAGGGTCGAATGGCATCTTCTATTGGCCTTATCGTGAACCAGATGACCTTGATCCCGTCTACGGCTGGTATACCCTATTTCACATGCCAAAACCTGCAAGTTATATGCGAGAGTTAATGCATGATCTGACAGCATTAGGCCCATTAATTTCAGCTCCTAGACAAAATTCAGTTAGCTGGCTTGTTGACGGAATTCGTTTTTGGCAGCGTGAGTTGGGTGACAATGTCATTATTATTGCTGTTAATGAAACGGGGCAGTTTGTGAATAGTAAAGTACAGATCAAACCCTTTACTAATAACGAATGGCCTAAATCATTAGTGCGATTTGGCCATGCGCGTGAGCATCAGATAGCGCTTGAAAATGGCTATCTCACTGATAATTGGAAGCCAGAGCAGGCTCATGTTTATTTGTTAAAGAATATTGAAAAATAACAATATAGCAATAAACGCAGGATAGTTACTCGGCAAAGTTGCTGTTGATATTGACTAGTGAAATATCAACGGCAACTTTAAGTTTAAATACTGTCTCTTATACACATCTGACGCTGCCGA
>JABXKR010000288.1 GCA_013619145.1 Psychromonas sp.
GGGTAGGTGGGTTTATTGCCCGAAACCACTATTGCTTCCTGTAATACGCCCTGATTCATTACGCTCGCGCTGCTTGTTTGCGGTTGTTTTTTGAATACACGTTTAGCTTTTGCCTGCTGTTGCAAAATTTCACTGCTTACAGATTCTGCAGTGAGTATGGTTTTAACTTTTTTCGTTTTAGTTGTCGGCGCTTTTTGCGGTGATTTTTTAGCTGTCTGAGCTGCAGCTAAATCAAGGTGAAAATCTGCTTCAAACACCTCCGCTTTCAGCATTGCATCACTTTCGGCCGTTGTTTCTTGAATTGTTTTTTGTAGTTTTTGATTGGCCGTTTTAATTTCAGCGGGGCTTTTTGAATTAACAGTCGCACTTAGCGTTTTTACTGGCTTTTCTATTACTTTTTTCTTTTCTACTGTCGTCGTGATTTCAACGCTTTCGCTTTGCTGTTTTTCAACTTTTTTCTTTGCAGTCTCGATTTTAGTTTCTGTTTCAACTTTTTTCTTTGCAGTCTCGGTTTTAGCTTCTGTTTCAACCTCTTTATTTGTATTCTCTGTTTCAGGTTGGCTTTCTGATATCTCTTCTGTCACGTCAACAAATTGCAGTTGTACTGCCTGCTGGCCAGAATTCAATGGAATAGGGTTGATAATAGTTGACTGTTTGTGATGATAGAAAAAGAATCCATAAAGTAGGATAGTCAGAATAAAAAAGGGAAAGTAGTTACTAATCTGTTTCATAAAAAATATTTATCTCTATTTATCTTTTTCTGTTGCAAAAGTTACCTGTTCGAATCCGGCTGAACGCAGTTTATCCAAAATAGTTAAAGCAATGCCTAAGTCAGATTGCTGATCGCCTCTAATTAATATAGGCAACTTGTTTTTTTGCTGCAATGATTGCACCTGTTTTAGAACATCTTGTAACCTGCTGCTTTGCTCATTAATAAAAACCTGATTATCAGCATTGATGCTAATGGTCAGCATCTCTTTTGTTTGTTGTGTGCTTGCAACTAATTGGGGTAAATCAACTTTAATGCTGCTTTGCACTGTCATTTTTAGCATCACAAAAATAAAGAAAATCAGCAGTAAAAAGATCACGTCAATAAGCGGTAGCAGTTCAATACGTGCGGGTTGTTGAAAACGAGATTTACTTAATTTCATTAGACTTTCTCTGCGACAGCTTGTTGCTGTTCTTGTAGTTTTACTTCATCAACACCGTAAAATTCTTTGCTATTATCAACTGCACTTTCGTACATCTCAACTAATGACGCTTGTGTGGTTTTGTGAAGACCTTTCATTTCATCATGAAGGCTGACATCTACTTCATCTGAACCCTCTTTAAATTCATAGTGGTAAGGCATCTCGCTGTGTTCAGCTACGGTATCTGCTGCAGTCTCCGCTGAATCACTTTCGCACAGGCTCTCCTCTTGAATCTGCATTATTTCACTCATCTGATTGGTGATCAGGCTTTTCTGATGGCAGACATGATAAAATTCACTGCCAATACTTTCAAGGCGTAGCGTTAGTTTTTGAATAAAAGAGCGGAACAGGTTGTAAGGTAATAGTGCTAATAATGCGACAGAAAGCCCCATAGCGGTTGAAATAAGTGCCTGTGCAATACCTCCAACAACTGCGGTTGGATTTTCTACGCCCTGCAGACTTAAAATATTAAATGAATCGATAATCCCCAGTACAGTGCCTAAAATTCCAAGCATAGGTGCAAGTGTGATAACGGTATCTAACAATGATTGACCGCGCGACATGAAACTTATCTGTTTTTCTGCGTATGATTCCATTATTTCATTTGGCGAAAAAGGCAGGGCATTTATGCCATGTGCAAGCATGTTCAAAGCGGGGGTATCAAGTTTTTGGCAAAACTTTAATGCATCCGTTTTTTGATGTTGATTTAATGAGGCAAAACAGTCATGAAGTACAAAACGTTCCCGTTTTAAGTGGTAATTTATCCATACAAAAATGCGCTCTAATGTCACTATAGAGGTTAAAAAAGAGGCAAGTAGCAATAACCACATCACGATTCCGCCCTGCTGAAACCATTGCGGCATAGTTTGTTGGATCTCCTGAAAAATCGATGTGTTTGCAACCGTATTTAGTGCGCTGTCCAGTGCCATTTTGGTGTTATTCCTCTGATTTATGCATGGTGATTAAGGTATCTAAATTAGTTTGTGAACAGCTGAAAGAGATATATTAACCCTTACGAACTGCTGAGCAAAGCAGATTGATTAATACGCTGTAGTTGTTGTGCTGTGTGTCTCGCAATTTTGTTGTTGGCTGTTTGCTTTAATTGGCTTGATATTCGCCAGGCTAATTTTATCATTCGTTTTGATAATGTCGGCTTCAATAGAAAAGCAGTTTGCCAGGTTCTCACGTGTAAGCACCTGCTCTGGTGAACCATCGGCAATGATTGTTTTCACTGAGCCCGCATGCGTTTGACCAATCAAAATCAAACGGTCACAATAACTTGCTGCTAAATTAAGATCGTGAAGTGCAGTTAGGGCAAGTTTTCCTGATTTGCTAAGTGATTGTATTAACTGCAGCGTTTCTATTTGGTGACAGATATCTAAACTGGCGATTGGCTCATCAAGTAAAATGGTCGGCGCTTGTTGGGCAAGAGCGCGGGCGATAATCACGCGCTGTTTTTCACCGCCGGACAGGGTGTTTACCATGCGCTCTTTCAGGTGTGCGATATCAGTTTTTAACATTGCCTGTTCGATAATTTTTTTGTCTTTGGCTGTTTCTAACTCAAATGGCCCTAAATATGGGTTTCTTCCCATCGCCACCAAAGCTTGTACAGTAAAAGCATAGGGCAGCTCAATTGATTGCGGGACAAACGCTAACTGTTTGGCGATATCTCGACGTTTCTGCGCATGAATCTCTAAACCATTAAGGGCGACTGAACCTGATTGTTGTTTTATTAAACCTAAAAGCAGCTGCAGCAGGGTACTTTTACCCGCACCATTGGCGCCGATCAAACCAACAAATTGTCCGCTTTTAAAGTCTAAATTAATATCCGCTAATAACGGTTTTTTATTGTAAGAGAAAGCGAGGTTGAAACAGCTTAAAGGTGACATATCGAGTGCTCCACTAACTTAAAACAAAACGTTGTTTGATTAAAAGAAAAAGAAAGAAAGGTGCACCTAATGCTGCTGTAACCACACCAAGCGGGATCGCTTGTTCGCTAAAAAAACTGTTTAAAAACAGATCCGCACCGAGTAAAGTAATTGCGCCTGCAAATAGGCAAGCCGCTAATAGATAACGATGCGAAGGGCCTAATAATAAACGCATAATATGTGGCACAACCAGGCCGATAAAACCTATGCCGCCGACAACTGAAACGGAGGCTCCTACCATTGCCGTGCTGATAATTAATAGATTACGGCGCGTTCTTCTAACATCAACACCGACCGATAGGGCATGTTGTTCGCCGAGCAGTAATAGGTCTAACTGTTTGCTGTAAAAGAGTAATAAAACAAATCCACTCAGCACAATCGGTAAAATAATCAAAACATGGTCCCAAGTGCGACCATCGAGCCCGCCCATCGTCCAATAAATGATCATGCGCGCTACATCCCAATTACTCAGAGACAAGGCTAATAATAACGAGGTAGCCGCAACGTTAAGGGCGCTCATTGCTACACCTGAAAGTAATAGGGTCGCAACACTGGTTTGTCCTCGGTTAGATGCCACTCGATAAACGATGCTTAATGAAATGCCGGCACCAATAAAAGCAAACAGTGGAATTGCCCAAGCGGACACTAAAGAAGCGCCAAGATAAATTGCTATTACCGCGCCTAATGAAGCGCCCGATGAAACGCCTAATACGGATGGTGACGCTAGTGGATTGCGGAACATGCCCTGCATTACTAAGCCACATAATGCCAAACTCGCTCCTGCAAACAGTGCAATTATCACCCGTGGTAACCGCACATCCAAAATAATGCTGCTTTGCCAGTTTGGAATATTTGCGGCGCTAGTGCTGAATAAAGCCTGTTTTAAGATTGCCCAAATATTTGTCAATGTTATATCGGCAGGACCCTGTAATACGCCTAAGATGGTCAAGCCGATAAACAGCACCATTAATAGCATTAACACTAATTGTATTGATCGTAAATTACTGAACATGGGCTTTCTCTTGGTAAATTTCGATATCAGGATGTAATAGTTTGGCGATTGCTTCTACGCCTTTAATTCGATGCTGCGAGACACTTCTTAACCAGATGCCCGGTACGCTATAAAGACGATTGTTTTTTACGGCTGGTACATCCGCCCAGGCTTTTTTATTTTGCAGAATTGAGCTTGCTGAGTCTTGCCCATTATTCTGGTTAAATACCCACTGGTTCATAACAATCACATCGGGCTGCAGGGAGATGGCTAACTCTTCACTAATTTTATTCTCGCCACTGGCCAACACGCCATTGGCTACATTAATGCCGCCGGAGAGTTGAATTGCTTCATCCATTAAAGAATTACCGCCAACGCTGTAGCCATTAAGGTCGTAATACAGTACCCGTAGTTTAGGTTTATCCTTAACTTGCGTTTTTATAAATGCAATTCGCTGCTCCAGATTGTGAATAATCACTTCGCCTTGTGCCTTTGTATCTGTGATATTTGCCACGATACGGATATTATTAAAAATATCAGCAAATGAGTTGAATTCACTGAGGCGGACAATCGAAATACCACTGCGTAACAGGTAACGCACTGTTTCAGGATTACTATAAGAAGCGACAAACACTAAATCAGGTTGCAGCGCTAACATTGATTCAATTTCTCCTTGGGTACGGTTAATGCTTTTATCGAAAAAGCCAACGATATTGGACATGCTTGGATAATCAACATAACTGCTTACCGCCACTAAACGTTGCGGGTTTATTAAACCGGAAAGAATATGGTCGGTTGCTAAAGTTGCCGAAATAATGCGAGTAGGGGGCGCCTCCAGTACAAATTGAATACCTGTGCGATCAATAAGTGTTTTTGGGAAACTTTCTCCCTCAATTTGTGTGGTGAAGTTACCTAAACCTTCATCAAAAAGGGCAAATAACGGCCCTTTCTGCAGGTGGATAACTGTGATAAAAATTAATATCAGGAGGGCAAAAACAGGTAGTTTAATATTATTCATTTCTCCCTCCATATTTATAAGGTAATAAAACTTACTTAAAGCTTACGCCCAAATAAGCGCTTAACGGCTCAGTACTATAACCTGTGATATTGACATAGTCAGTATCAAAAGCATTCTCAATGCGGCCATAAATAGAGACGCGTTTATGTACCTGATAAGCCGCTGCTATGTTAACCACAGTGTAGCTATCCAGCGTCAAATCTCCTTCACCATAAACACTGTCACGGCGTTCACCAACATAACGCGCGCCAATATTGGCACTCAATTTATCCGTGTATTTGTAATTTGCATTGATGCTGGCAGTGTTTTTAGGGCGACGTAATAATGTTTTATCATCCGCACTGCCATCGCTGGTTTTGCTGTAAGTGTAACCTGCATTAACACGTAAATCGGTCGCCACTCTCAGGTTGACCGTGAGCTCAACACCGCGTGCGGTAGCTTCATCTTCAAGGTTGATGTAAGTACCTTGCCAGGTCTCTGGATCACTATAATAGGCGTGCATATCTGTATAACGTGAATCAAAGTAAGTTAGATCGACATATCCATCAAGGCTTTCAAAATTATATTCAACACCCGCATCCCAGCTGTCACTGGTTTCTGGCTGTAGATCTGGATTTCCGATATAACCCCAACCTGCATTTTCACCAAACATTTGTCCAAATGTCGGATTTTTAACACCCGTTCCCTGACTTGCATGTAAACGAGTGCCGTCACTTACCCAAGCTGAAATATCGATATGATGGGTAGTGGTATCATCAAATCTATCGTTGAAATCATGACGAATGGCTGCGTTAAAGAAAATAGTTTTAGCCCAATCTATACCGTATTCGGCGACGATGCCTGAGCTTTTCATCTCTTGTAAACCGGAAAATGATGCGTTTTCATATTCATCCTGTTCCGTTTCAGCAAGCAGGGTTATATGCTGTGAATACTCACCCATTGTTTGTAAGTAATAAGTACTTTGTAAGTCGGCTTTTACCTTCTGGCCTTCGGCTTCAGTGTAACTGTTCCAACCTGCAGGCTCAAACCACTGATTATTTGAATCAGAATAGGCGACAGATGCGCGGTTTTGCCACTGCTTATTTAATAAATTAAGGTATGCATTTACTTTTGCCAAACGTTGGCGGTTTTTACTGTAGTTATCTGCATCTCCACTAGAAGCATCATAATCAGATTCGGATTTGCTATAGCGCATCACGCCATCAATCGCGAAGGTCTCATTAAATTGATGGCCCGCTTTTAAAGCAATCGTTTGGTTTTCATAAGCATCGGCTTGTTTGCCGCCATTTTCTTCATCTTTTGCGCTGATACCATCAGTTTCAAGGTTGCTGGCAGATAGCGAATAATGGCTGGTTGCTGTCGCGCCATTAACATTGATATTTTGCTTGTTGAATTTATCACTGCCAAACTCAAAATCGGCACTGCCATTGAGCTCCCCTTGCCCTTTTTTGGTGACAATATTAATCACGCCACCCATAGCATCACTGCCCCAAAGCGCACTTTGAGAACCTTTTAACACTTCGATTCTCTCAACATTCGCCGCCATTAAATTACTTAAATCATAACCGCCAGTCATATTTGAAAGGTCAGTTACTTCAACTCCATCGATAATAATTAAGGTTTGGTTGGAGTTGGCGCCACGAATAAATACGGTAGTTGTTTTTCCGAAACCGCCATTACGGTTAACAGAAAGTCCCGGTACGTCCTGTAAAACTTCGGCAACACTGCGCGCTTGGTTTTCTTTTAGGTAGTGCTCATCCAGTACGGTAATTGAGCTGCCGCTTTCAATGCGTTTGCTTTCAATACGACTGGCTGAAATTACAATATCATCTTGTCTGTTGTTCTCTTCAACGGCTGTTTCTGTCGCAAAACTTTGCGTGCTGAAAATGCTGCTTAATACTAAGGCTATTGGGGTAAAACGTAGGCGTGGCATGGTTCTTCCTTGTTATTTCAATTTTAATAATAAGAAAGTTCGATGTGGCTGGCTTTATTGGAGGCGGTGGCTCTCTTTTAACAGCGCTGAGCAACAAAGACTTTCTTTGGCTCGCCACCATTACGAATTTCCAAGCCCTCTAAAATCTGTTTTAAAGTAGTTTGGGAATATATTTACGTTCCATAAGCCAACCCGCTAATGGACAGTGACGCTCTTTATGCTGGTATCTGACTTATATTTTTACGTGTTAATTCGATTGTAAAAACATTCACAGTTGCGGGGGCAGTGCATACTTATTTTTAGCTGATTTATGGCTAAAATATGCTTCCCATTTAATCATCACTTTTATAAAGCGAGGAACATAAAGAGAGGCGATTATAGATAAATCGTCATAACTGTCAACAAGCTAGTAAACAGTAAAAAACAAATGAGTACCGAGGCGTACATAAATATTTTTGTAAACAGAGGCTTGTTAATTCCGCCTTGAGTAAAAGTTAAGTTATATTTTATAGAACGGATATGAAAGTTGTTAATACCTTACAACTTCTATTTACTATTTTAATAAAAATCATTCCAGTTTATCTCGCTGACATCAACTCGCTCGTTGGCGATGTAATGTAAAAAATCGCCACTTTTTACAACTGTTTCCGGATCCGGATTTAATGTCATATCATCACCATTTTTAAAATGGCTTAATGCAATTAAAATCATTGCATATTTGCTTTTAAATTTGCTAAATAACAGTTCGAAATGAATCGGATTTTTAAGTTCAGGTGTCTGCAGGCAATATAATGTCGCACCACTCAGGGTTGAAAGTAAGTGCTCTGTTACTTGGCTTGAGCCCGGATCCTGCATGCTTCGTACCATCATTTGTGCGCTACTATCAATGCTGCATTCAATTTGCGGGCAATGGACTTTTAATAACTCGGCTTTGCTTTTATCAAAAAAGTGCGCAGAGATGTTTGCATCCGAGCTAGTGTAAGTGGCGATACTGAGCGCGATAGACAGGGTTTCATCATCGGATTTGCCGTCAACAATAATACGTTGTGCTTTACTTAATGCGATACGCTTGAGTTCGTCAATATCAGAAAAAGTACGCAGACGTGCAAAAGAAACTTCGTCAATATCCGGAAATGGATTTTTCATCTGCTCGGTAACACATAATAATATTTTCCGTTTCTGGCGCTTTTTATCACCGAGAATCAGTTCCACGATCTGCTCTGTTGAATGTTTGTCCCAGCAGAGCAGTAAGATGTGATCCTTGTAATGAGAGAAGTCATTAGTACCGTTCATATTAGATCTCGCTATATTTATAAAGAGTTGCGTTACTTTACCGATAAAAGAGGCGAAAACGATCAGCCCAGATGGGATTTGTACAAATGAAACGATCGCCTTGCCCGTATCTGTGACAGGACTGAAATCGCCAAATCCAACCGTAGAAACCACTACCATATTGTAATAAATAAACTCTAAGGGGTGCTGAGTTAATGCAGTTTCCCCGGCAAATACAAACAACAGATAAGTGATGCCGGCCTGTGCCAGCACCAAAAATAGCATCATGGGCCAAGTCAATCGGCGTGATAAGCGGCGGATAAATTTATTAATGCGTTGTAAGGGGAGCATTTATTGCTGATCCTTAGCTGTTATCGGCTTGTGATAAAAAGAAGCGATAAGCCTGATTATCGGTTTCATCTTTATAATTGTAACCAAGCTCGGTTAAATGCTCACTGAATGCCTCTATATCTTCATCTAGTTCAAAACCTGCTAGAACCTGTCCATAAGCGGCCCCATGATTGCGGTAATGGAAAAGCGTGATATTGGCGTGGGTGCCGAGCATGTTTAAAAACTTAATCAGCGCATTCGGGTGCTCAGGAAATTCAAAGCTGTATAAGCGCTCTTTTAAGTCGCTAATTGGCGCGCCGCCAACCATATAACGGACATGTAACTTTGCCATTTCATCATTACTTAAATCTGCAACAGAATAACCTGTGCTTGCTAATTTTTCGGTTAGTATCAACAGTTCATCGTGTCCCTGTGGTGTTCTTATACCAACAAAAATATTGGCTTCTTTACGTGAATTAAAACGATAATTAAATTCGGTAATTGCGCGCCCATCAAGCTCATTACAAAAGGCTAAAAATGCTCCCTGTTTTTCAGGAATGGTAACTGCCAGTATGCTCTCTTTTTGCTCACCTAATTCGCAACGTTCGGACACATAACGCAGGCCATGAAAGTTGACGTTTGCGCCACTTAAAATAGCAGCAAGGCGTTGATCTTTAACTTCATGTGATTGACAATATTTTTTTAATCCGGCAACTGATAATGCGCCTGCAGGTTCCGAGATTGCGCGGGTATCTTCAAATATATCTTTAACGGCGGCACAAATTTCATCACTGTTGACCGTGATCACCTGATCAATATACTGCTGGCATAAACGAAATGTTTCAGTGCCAACTGTTTTAACGGCAACGCCATCGGCAAATAATCCGACTCTGCTTAAGGTGACAGGTCCACCATGATCCAGCGCCACTTTTAAACAAGCCGCATCTTCAGGCTCAACCGCAATAACTTTAATGTCGGGCAAAAGTTGCTTGATATATACAGCGATACCAGCGGCTAAACCGCCTCCGCCAACAGGTACAAAAATTTTATCGAGGTGGGCATTTTGCTGTAATAACTCTTTGGCAACTGTACCTTGGCCTGCAATCACATCCGGATCATCAAAAGGGTGGATCAAGGTGTAATTATGCAATTTGGCGAGTGCTTTACAATGCTCACTGGCCGCATCAAAACTATCACCAAATAAAACGGTGGTTGCACCCAATGCGCGAACAGAATTAACTTTAATATCGGGGGTGGTGCAGGGCATTACAATGGTTGCTTTAAGCCCCATTCGTTTAGCTGAAAGCGCAACACCTTGCGCGTGGTTGCCCGCAGAGGCTGCGATCACACCACGTTGTTTCTGTAACTCAGTTAAATTCGCTAATTTATTATAAGCTCCCCGTAATTTAAATGAATGCACGGGCTGCAGATCTTCGCGTTTTAATAAGATCTGATTATTTAAACGCTTTGATAACTTATTCAGCGGTTGCAATGGTGTTTCAACGGCTGCTTCATAAACAGGAGCAAGTAAGATTTTTTTTAAGTATTGTGCTGCCGATAATTGGGTCATTGGCGCGTAAATTTCCTATTTTGTCTCAATGGTGGTTGCAAATAGTTCACCTAAACGTGTCACCGAGCCAGCCTGTAAATCTTCCGGAAAATGAACACTGTCTTTCGGGAATAGCGCAACAATGGTGCTGCCTAACTTAAAACGTCCCATTTCAGCCCCTTTTTCAAGGGTAATATCTTGATCTTTATAATCCCAATATCTGATCTCTTTGTTTGTTGTTGGGGCAATGGTGCCACTCCATACAGTTTCAATACTAGCAACAATAGTTGCTCCCACTAATACCATAGCCATTGGTCCGATTGCTGTTGAAAAAATAGCAACGGCACGTTCATTTCGTGCAAATAAGTTCGGCACATTTTCAGCGGTTAACGGATTAACAGAAAAAAGATCACCAGGGATAAAAATCATCTGCTCTAATTTACCCGTGATTGGCATATGAATACGGTGGTAATCTTGTGGAGATAGATAAATGGTAGAGAATAAACCGTCATCAAATGGAGCTGCAATATCATCACGTCCGCCTAACAGTTCGCGCAAGCTGAAATCATGCCCTTTGGCTTGAAAAAGTCGTCCGATTTTAATATCGCCTAACTGACTTACTTTACCGTCAACCGGCATTACAATATTTTCTTCGCCTGCAACTATCGGGCGTATGCCGTCACGCAGTTCACGCGTAAAAAAGTCATTAAAGGTTTTAAAACAGGCCGGATCTGAGTGTTTTGCTTCACTCATATCGATTTTAAATTTAGCGATGAACTGTTTAATTAAAAAGGTGGTTAATTTACCTGCTTTCGCGCCGGCTAATTTGCCTGCTAAACGAGAAACAAGGTGTTTTGGTAAAAGGTACTGGCCAATAATTTTAAGCTGATCAATCATGATATTCTCTTCTTCGATTGTTAATAAGTGTTTGGATTACGATTACGCGCGTTTTTTGCATCATCCATGGTTTCTAAGATACGTAAAAAGCTATGGTAACGTGCCTCATCAATTTTACCCGTTTCAACAGCTTCAACTAACGCACAACCAGGATCGCCTTTGTGGGTACAGTCACGGAAACGACATTCACCTAAAAATGGGCGGAACTCTATAAACCCGGTGGCGATACGATCTGCTGCTAAATGCCATAATGAAAACTCACGAATACCCGGGCTGTCAATCAAGTCTCCACCTTCCGGGAAATGGTAAAGGCGCGCCGTGGTGGTCGTATGCTTACCTAATCCTGAAGCTTCAGATATTTCACCTGTTATCGCGTCAACTTCGGGTAATAACATATTTAATAACGAGGTTTTACCTACACCTGATTGGCCGACAAAAATATTAATTTTATCTTTCATAACGCTTTTTAAAGCGGTTAATCCATCGCCATGCATTGAGCTATATAAAACCTGATAACCGATATCTCGGTAACTCTGTAACTCCTGGTCAATCATTTTTGCCGATTGTTCGTCTAACAGATCGCTTTTATTTAAAACAATAATCGGTGTAATACCAATATCTTCACAAGCCACTAAATAACGGTCAATAATATTGCGTGAAAATTCAGGTGCAATCGAGCTGACTATAATAATATGATCAATATTGGCTGCAATGGGTTTAATACCATCATAATAATCAGGGCGAGTTAATACAGTGGTGCGCGGGTGAACCGCTTCAACAACACCGCTGATGCCATGATATGCCTCATTGCCTGCACGCCATACAACACGATCGCCTGTTACTAGCGACTTTACCCCTCGGCGTAAATTACAGCGTTCGATATTACCATTTTCATCTTCAATATCAGCGTGTTGCCCAAAACGACTGATAACAATGCCTTGAAGTTGTGGGCCAAGTTCAGATTCATCCCATTGCTTGTCGTCATTTTTTTTCAAACGTTTATTCTGATTACTTTGAACACGGCGAACTTGATTTTTACTGAGTCGTTTTTTCTTAGCCACAGTTTTCCTTAGCTATCACATATTGTATTAATCACGTATCATACTATATTTTTTAGGTAAGTTAGTAAAAGAGCCATCTCTAGCAGAGAAAAGGATCACAATAAGCATGAATAAAAATAACCTTGTATGGATCGATTTGGAGATGACCGGTTTAGATCCAGATACAGATAAAATAATCGAAATCGCAACTGTCGTCACGGACAGTGATTTAAATATTCTTGCTGAAGGGCCTGAATTTGTTATTCATGAAAGTAAAGAGACAATGGATGGCATGGATGAGTGGTGCACGGAGCATCACGGTAAATCGGGATTAACTGCACGGGTTATCGAAAGTGAAATTAGCTGTACTCAGGCTGAGCAAGCGACACTCGCATTTTTAAAAGAGTGGCTGCCGGCGGGAGCTTCACCATTATGTGGTAACAGCATCAGTCAAGACCGCCGTTTTATGGTGCGCTATATGCCCGAATTAGAAAAATTCTTCCATTACCGAAATATTGATGTCAGCTCAATTAAAGAGTTAGGTTATCGCTGGGCACCAGAGATGGTTAAAGCACATAAAAAATCAGGCACGCATTTAGCGTTGCACGATATTCGTGAATCAATATCAGAATTACAGCATTATCAAAAACATTTCTTTAAATATTAAGCTTTCTTATTAACGAGAAAGCAAAAACTGCTCAAAAACTCAGCAAGCAAGCTTTTCTGTCTGTACTTTTGCAAAAAAAGCTTGCATTCATTTGTTCGCTCTCTATAATCGCACCCCATACGAAGCAGGCATCAATTAGATGTAGCAAGGCTTAGTATAAAATAAGACGTGACGCGGCACTAGCTCAGTGGTAGAGCACAACCTTGCCAAGGTTGGGGTCAAGAGTTCGAATCTCTTGTGCCGCTCCAATTTCTAACTTAGAAGTTGAATCTTATTTGAAAATTATGAAGCGGCACTAGCTCAGTGGTAGAGCACAACCTTGCCAAGGTTGGGGTCAAGAGTTCGAATCTCTTGTGCCGCTCCAAATCTTCCTTTTAAACTTCCTGTTTTTCCTTGACGATTTTCTTTATTATTTACTTCATTAATACACTATTAGCTCAATTTCTAGAGCACGACCTTGACCATAATTGTCGGGGTCATGAGATGTTTTTTAGTCTCTTGTACCGCTCCAAACTTCTTTTTTAAACTCCCAGCAAATGAAATATACCAATCTACAGCATTATTGTATTTGTATTGAGCTGAAAACTTCATTTTATCCTCTAGTGAAATCCCCAATTTTATTCAATATCAAATGTCACCAGTTGCGGGCTGTGATCCGATGCCTCGGTTGCTAAACTTTCTGCTTTAATAACTTTTAAACCTCGAAAATAGATATGATCTAGCGCATGCCCGAAGGTAGTGACACGTTGATCTTTATTAAATAAAGCTTCATTGAAACCTGACTTGATTAACCTCTCTTCAATAGATACTAATCGCGCATCACTCCAGGTATTAAAATCACCGCTAAATATAACCGGTCCTTGGTGTGTTTTGATTAGATCGAGATAGGGTTGGATCTGCTCGGCCAGCGGTGTGGAAGTCAAAGTGAAATTCACCCCATGCAGGTTAATAAGCAATAACAGGTCGGGGTTATTAGTAATAGCATAACTGCTGGCTAGGCCTGTCTTGGGCACCATAATCCATGGCTCGTTGTAACGAGTGCCGCAAACAAATCTAGCCTGATTTTTGCTCTGCGTATTTACACCATAAACAAATCCCTTATATTTGAATGCGTAATTTTGAAAATAAAATAAATTGTTTACCTCGCTAAAATTGTTTAACTCAGGTGAATATTTTACTTCCTGCAAGGTCAATAAATCTGCGCTTGCTGTCCACTCCTGCAGTTTTTGCTGCCATCGTTTTTTTTGTTGTTTATAAATATTCCAGTTTAATAAGGTAAAGGGGAGGGGAAGTTTTTTTTCATCCTCCTGATAGATCTGTTTAACGGGTGATAATTTGGGGCAACGACTCAGATAAACTTGCTGGTGATTATCAAAAATGGTTAGACGTGAAGCAGCTTCAGGAAAAAAGGCCGAAGCATGACTCAACCCCGCAAATAAAAGCAGTAGCACGAGCATATAAGCTTTAAAAATTAATCTTGAGAATGGAAATGTGATATGACGTTTCATCTGGTTATATTCTTATTGATGGTATGGGGTAATCTGGTTATATTGCACGTTCAATTCATCATTTTAAGTCTTGTATTATGCCACTAGAAAGAACACTTTCAATTATTAAACCAGACGCTGTTCGTAAACAACTAACAGGTATTATTCTAGCGCGTTTTGAGCAGGCTGGTTTAATACCTGTCGCAGTCAAAATGCTACATCTATCCAAAGAGCAGGCTGAAGGGTTTTATGTTGAGCATCAAGGAAAAGAGTTTTTTGAGTCTTTAATCGAGTTTATGACTTCAGGCCCCATTCTGGTGCAGGTTTTACAGGCTGAAAATGCGATCAGTCATTATCGCAACATAATAGGACAAACTGATCCCGCGCAGGCGGCTGCCGGAACAATTCGTGCTGACTTTGCACAATCGAAACAATATAATGCGGTGCATGGTTCAGATAGCCCTGTTTCAGCATCACGTGAAATTGCTTACTTTTTTTCTGATGATGAAATTTGCCAGCCAGTCGAATCTTAATGCCTCGATTTGCTGACTCCATCTTTGCTGCTGGATTGGATCGAGTTAAGTGTTTATTGTTTTTAGAGTTTAGGAAATATTTATGAGTGAATTATTTATGTTAATGGAGCAGGTGCCTGCCTTGCTTTATGGTTTTGTGACCATTTTGGGCGTGTTAATTGGCTCATTCTTAAATGTTGTTATTTATCGTTTACCAGTGATGATGGAGCGGGAATGGAAAAGCGAATGTGCCGAATATTTTCCTGAGGCGAATCTAAAAATAGAATCGGGGACGTTTAATTTAGTTGTGCCCCGTTCTCGTTGCCCGCAGTGCGATCATTTAATCGGATCTAGCGAAAATATTCCTCTGTTAAGTTGGTTATTGCAAAAAGGGCGATGCAAGCATTGCGCTTGTAAGATTAGTAAACGCTACCCAAGTATTGAACTATTAACAGGTTTATTATCCTTAGTGGTTGCCTATGTATTCCCGTTCGGCTGGCCATTACTGTTTGCTTTACTGTTTACCTGGGCGCTGATTAGTCTGACCTTTATCGATTTCGATACCATGTTATTGCCCGATCAGATAACGTTACCTCTGCTGTGGTTCGGTTTATTAATAAATATTAACGGTACTTTTACTGGTTTAACAGATGCAGTTTTAGGTGCCGCCTTTGGTTATTTTAGTTTGTGGTCTATTTATTGGGTTTTTAAACTTTTAACGGGCAAAGAGGGAATGGGCTATGGCGACTTTAAACTGTTAGCTGCGTTAGGCGCATGGTTTGGCTGGCAAGCATTACCTTTGATTATTTTAATCTCCTCTTTTGCCGGTGCCATTATTGGCATTGCTGTGATATTAGCTTCGAAAGATAAGAAAAGTCGGCCAATGCCATTTGGCCCTTACCTTGCAATCGCGGGCTGGGTTTACCTTGTTTATGGTGCACAGTTAACGCAACTCTATTATTCATTAGTCCTGTAATGCCAGAGCAAACTAATAAGCAGCTGCTTGATGCGCAGCAAGCTATTGATGAAAAATGGATGAATTATGCTTTATCTCTGGCGGATAAAGCAGAGTTACAAGATGAGATTCCGGTTGGTGCCGTATTAGTTAAAGATGAAAAGGTTGTTGCTGAAGGTTGGAACTTATCGATCCTTAATCATGATGCTTGTGCTCATGCTGAAATTATGGCGATTCGTGAAGCGGGTAAAAAGATACAAAATTATCGATTAATTGATTGTACCCTGTATGTAACCTTAGAGCCTTGCCCAATGTGTGCAGGTGCGCTGGTTCATGCGCGTATTAAGCGTCTTGTTTATGGTGCGGGTGATTATAAAACGGGGGCTGCTGGCTCTGTTTATAATTTGGTGCGTTGTGAAAAATCAAACCATCAAATAGAGGTGACAACAGATATTCTTAGCGAGCAATGTGCAACAAAAATTAGTAACTTTTTTAAACGTCGTCGCAAAGAGAAAAAAGCACTAAAAAAGCAACAATGCACCATTAGTTCATCTGCTCAATAACCCCATTAAAATACAAAGAGTTCAAAATGTCTAAAAAAATAGTTACCTTTGAATATGAAAAAGAAACCAAAAACAGTGTGCGTTATAAAGAAGTTCCTGAGCCGGGACAGGCACCAATTGTAGGTAGTTTATATGTGCAAAAGTGGTTTGCTGGTAATTGCAAAGAGCTGCAAGTGAGTATTGATAAAAAAGAGTAATAGATGAAACGATTAAAATAATCTAATTGCAGAAATCATCAGTTAAGAAAAATAGACTGGCTCAGCAAGTCTAGTCAGATCAGGGTGTTGAGCCTTGAATTGCAGTCTTGCTGGTTCTTGCGTTACAGCATTCGATAAGGGAGCAACCATTACCCTCATGCTGTTTCTTATTCTGGTCTCCGATCTGAGTCCTGATAAAGCACCTTGAGGTATCATGGGTATAAAACTAGCCTGTATGCAATTGCAGTTTTTACAGGATTGTTTTAGCGTAACAGTTATTTATTATACCTTCTCTTCAAGCTTCTGTTGTTCTGCATGTTTAGCTTCTTGTAATCTTTCCTGATCGCTTAATGCTTTATCTTTAGCTTGTTGATAGGTTTGTTGTTCGGCTAATGCTTTATCTTTTGCCTGTTGATAGGCTTGCTGCTCGGCGTGTGCTTCCTCTTTAGCTTGTCGATAAGTTTCCTGTTCGGTAAATGCTTTATCTGCAGCTTGTTGTAATGCTTTTTGTTCGGCTAAGGCTTTATCTTTAGTCTCTTGTAAGATTTTCTCCTCGGCTAATGCTTTATCTTTAGCTTGTTGTAATGCTTGCTCCATCGCTAAGGTTTTCTCTTTAGCTTGCTGTAGAGCTTTTTCCTGCGCTAAGGTTTTATCTTTGGCTTGCTGCAAGGTTTTTTCCTTGGCTAAGGTTTTATCTTTAGCTTTTTGTAATGCTTTTTCCTTGGCTAAGGTTTTAAGTAGGGCTTGTTGTAATAGTTCTTCCTTGCTTAGCGGTTTTTGTAATGCTTTTTGCTCGGCTAATGCTTTATCATTAGCTTCTTGTAATGCTTTTTTGGCCGCTATGGCTTTATCTTTAGCTTCCTGCTGCGCTTTTTTCTCTGCCAGCTCTTTTTCCCTTTCCGTGATAAACCAAGTTAATGTTTTTCTGTATTGGCGGATATTATTGACATAATTTTGTGCCTCTCTGCCTCGAGCATATCCATAACGGGTTTTTTT
This sequence comes from Psychromonas sp., assembly GCA_013619145.1. GTDB lineage: Bacteria > Pseudomonadota > Gammaproteobacteria > Enterobacterales > Psychromonadaceae > Psychromonas. The sequence goes on from JABXKR010000288.1 coordinate 17,526, forward strand.
ATACCATTGCTTTTGATGTAACAGAGGTAAGTTATCTTTAACATTCGACCATGCATTGGGACTTTGTTTTTTCATGGTGGTGATGCGCCTTGCATCCATTAAGTGCCCGTAACCTATGTTATAACTGGCTAATGCAAACCAGACTTTTTCATCATCGCTAATACTATCGGGTAGTCGTTTGATCTGCTGTGATAAATACTTGGCACCGCCTTTGATGCTCTGTTCCGGGTCGAGTCTATTTTGAATACCTACATAATCCGCCGTATCAAGGGTTAACATCATCAGGCCACGTACTCCTGTTGGAGATTTTGCCTTGGCATTCCAATGGGATTCCTGATAGCTAACCGATGCAAGTAGTAACCAATCTACTTCTGCTGTGGCATGTTTTTTAAAGAGCGCTTCATATTTAGGTAATGTGCTTTTGATCCGCTTTAAAAAGATACGTGTGTCGACAAAATCAAAATGTTCGACATGCCCGAAATATTTCTCTTCAAGCTTGGCAATGGTCTGATCTTGGTATTTATTACCAATAAATTCAATCATTGCCGAATAAACAGTATCATCTTGCTCGCGTTTTATTAACCATGCTACAGGCTCCTTCTCCGAGATAGTGAATGCTTCGGCAAGTACCGGGTAATAGCGTTGCTTTTGCGCCAGTGTTGAGCTGTCAACTATTGCAAATTTAATCTCTTTATCTGCGACTTTACGTAATAAGCTTTCCTGGTCTTCGCTTTCTAACGTATTGATCGCCAGATCCGGCACTTCATCGAATAAACTCTCTAATGTTTCTTCATGGCTACTGTCTTTAAGTACGCCGATCGGTTCATTAACATCGGCTATTTTTCGTGGGCGGTAAGTTCCCTTGTGGTAAACCACTTTTTGCGAAACATAATAATAGGGGGGGGAGCTTCTGTATTTTTCTGCGCGTTTAGGGGTTAATGTTAAACCTGATCCAATAAAATCAATATCGTTGTTTTCGAGCGCATCAAACAGTGCTTTGAGTGTATCGTATTCTTTTACACGCAGGTTAACATGGAGATAATTGGAAAATTGTTTACCCAGTTCGTAGTCAAATCCACTGTAAATTGAACCATCATAACTATAAGTTAATGAGCTGTTGATGGTGCCCATTATGATATCACCACGTTTTTGAATATCTTCTAAGTTGGTGGTAGGGAAAAAAGGATTACAAGCGCTTACCAGCGGCAGTAAAAAGCTTATCAAAAGCGATGTAATTAGTAGCCTGAATTTTTGAAAAGGCATAACAGAGTCCATATAAGAATTTTCACCAGAGATTGTGCGATTTTTCATCAGAGTTTTGTGAATTTAGCATATATAAAAGTAATTTACCTCCGACTATAGAGGGTTTCTATTTAATAAAAAATGCTTTTTGCTTATAATAGCGAGCTAATACCAATTATATCAATGGACGATTACTGAAAGGTGTTATGGCTATTTAATGGCGAGCCTCTCTGTAAAGACTTTATCAATGTAATTGGCGTAACCCAAGTTCATTTATTTATCCTATGAGAGAAATAACCTATGGAAATTTTGCGTGGGGCACCAGCCTTATCGACATTTCGTGTAAATCAGTTATTAAAAAACTGTGAAGCATTAAATCTACCAGTGCAGCAAATATATGCTGAGTATATGCACGCGGCAGACTTAACTGATGCTTTAAATGACCAAGAGCTAGTTGTATTAGAAAAACTATTAACCTACGGACCTAAAATTGCAGAGCATGATCCTGTAGGTACGTTGCTATTTGTTACGCCTCGTCCGGGTACTATTTCTCCATGGTCTTCTAAAGCGACAGATATCGCTATTAACTGTGGTTTATCAAAAGTTAAACGTTTAGAGCGTGGTATTGCTTATTACGTTGAAACAACAGCTGAATTATCAGCAGAGCAACATAAAGCGTTAGCTGGATTGTTGCACGATCGCATGATGGAAGTGGTATTTACTTCTCTTGATGATGCATCGAAACTATTTGTGCAAGGTGCACCTGGTCAAATGACTAGCGTCGATATTTTAGGTGAAGGGCGCTGTGCGCTTGAAGTTGCTAATGTTAGCTTAGGTTTAGCACTTGCAGATGATGAAATTGATTACTTAGTAGAGAACTTTACGAAGTTGGGACGCAATCCTAACGATATTGAGTTAATGATGTTTGCACAAGCAAACTCAGAACATTGCCGCCATAAGATCTTCAATGCAGATTGGACCATTGATGGTGAAAAACAGCCTAAATCCCTGTTTAAAATGATCCGTAATACTCATGAAAAAATGCCAGAATTTGTTTTATCGGCATATAAAGATAACGCAGCTGTTATGGTTGGTGAAAAAGCGGGCCGTTTCTTCCCAAGTGTCGATGATCGTGAATATGGTTACCACCATGAAGATATCGATATCTTAATGAAAGTTGAAACGCATAACCATCCAACTGCTATTTCTCCATTCCCAGGGGCATCTACCGGTTCTGGTGGTGAAATTCGAGATGAAGGCGCAACTGGTATTGGTTCTAAACCAAAAGCGGGTTTAGTAGGCTTTAGCGTAAGTAACTTGCGTATACCATCATTTGAACAACCTTGGGAAACTGATTTTGGTAAGCCAGAGCGTATCGTTTCAGCATTAGATATTATGCTTGAAGCACCACTCGGTGGCGCTGCATTTAATAATGAATTTGGTCGACCGAATATCCTTGGTTATTTCCGTACTTACGAAGAGCAAGTTGAAAGCCATAATGGTTTAGAGATTCGTGGTTACCATAAACCAATCATGCTTGCTGGTGGTCTAGGTAATATCCGCCGCAGTCATGTTGAGAAAAAAGAGATTCCAGTGGGCGCGAAACTAGTTGTACTAGGCGGCCCGGCAATGAACATCGGTCTTGGTGGTGGTGCTGCTTCTTCAATGGATTCTGGTGCATCTTCAGAAGATTTAGATTTTGCTTCCGTGCAGCGTGAAAACCCAGAGATGGAACGTCGTTGTCAGGAAGTTATCGATCGCTGTTGGCAGATGGGTGATGATAACCCTATTCAATTTATTCACGATGTTGGCGCGGGTGGTCTTTCCAATGCCATGCCTGAACTTGTAAATGATGGTGGCCGTGGTGGTAAATTTGATTTACGTGCGATTCCAAATGATGAAAAGAGTATGGCACCACACGAAATCTGGTGTAATGAGTCGCAAGAACGTTACGTAATGGCGGTTAAGCCTGAAAACCTCGCGACATTTGAAGCAATTTGTAAACGTGAACGTGCTAAATATGCAGTTATCGGTGAAGCGACCGAAGAGATGCAGCTAACTCTTCATGACGATGAGTTTGATAATAATCCGATTGATATGCCGCTGGAAGTGTTATTAGGTAAAGCGCCGAAAATGCACCGTGATGTAAAATCACAAAATGCACAAGGCAAACCGTTAGACTTATCTGGTGCAAGCATCAAGGATGCGGCTGAACGCCTACTTCGTTTGCCGTCAATTGCTGAAAAGACATTCCTGATCACCATTGGTGACCGAAGCGTAACCGGTTTAGTGGCACGAGATCAAATGGTTGGCCCCTGGCAGGTACCTGTGGCTAACTGTGCGGTAACGGCTGCTAGTTACGATACCTATTTTGGTGAGTCAATGGCACTAGGTGAACGTACACCTGTTGCACTACTTAACTTCGCCGCATCTGCTCGTTTAGCTGTAGCTGAATCAATCACCAATATCGCCTGTTCTGATATCGGTGATTTCAAACGTATTAAACTCTCTGCGAACTGGATGTCTGCAACAGGTCACCCTGGTGAAGATGCCGGGTTATATGAAGCTGTTAAAGCGGTTGGTGAAGAACTTTGTCCTGAACTCGAACTTACTATTCCAGTGGGTAAAGATTCTATGTCGATGAAAACACGCTGGCAGGAAGGTGAAGTGGATAAAGAAGTTATTTCTCCTCTTTCATTGATTATCACTGCTTTTGGTGCGGTTCGTGATATTCGTAATACAGTTACTCCGCAGCTGCGTACTGACCAAGGTGATACTGACCTGATTCTTGTTGATTTAGGCAATGGTCAAAACCGCCTAGGCGGTTCATCTCTAGCACAAGTTTACAAACAGCTTGGTGATACAACGCCTGATCTTGATAGCCCTGCTTTGCTGCAAGGTTTCTTTAATGCGATGCAGACATTAGTCGCGGATCAGAAGTTACTGGCTTACCATGATCGCAGTGATGGAGGTTTATTCTCAACGATCACCGAAATGGCCTTTGCAGGGCATTGTGGTGTAACAGTTAATTTAGACCAGTTAGGCACAGATGATTTTGCTGCACTTTATAATGAAGAGTTAGGTGCGGTTATTCAGGTTCGTGCTGAAGATAAAGAAGCGGTGTTAAATACGCTTGCAGGCCATGGATTAGCTGCTAATTCATTAGTGATTGGTACATTAAATGATAATGACCAAATTGAATTTACGCGTGATGGAGATGAGGTGCTTGTTGCTCCACGCTCTGAATTCCGCGGGATTTGGGCTGAAACAACGCTGAAAATGCAGTCACTTCGTGATAACCCTGCTTGTGCACAGCAAGAGTTTGATCTGAAATTAGATGATAAAGATCCAGGTTTAAGCGCCAAGTTAACCTTTGATATCAATGAAGATGTTGCTGCGCCTTATATTGCCACTGGTGTGTTACCGCGCATGGCTATTTTGCGCGAGCAAGGTGTAAATTCGCAACAGGAGATGGCAGCAGCCTTTAACCGTGCTGGTTTCTCGGCTATTGACGTCCATATGAGTGATGTTTTATCTGGAGATGTGCAATTAGCTGATTTTGCCGGTTTAGTCGCTTGTGGTGGTTTTTCTTACGGTGACGTATTAGGTGCTGGTGAAGGTTGGGCTAAATCAATTCTGTTTAACTCGGCAGCCCGCGAGCAGTTCCAGACATTTTTTGAGCGCGAAAACTCATTTGCATTAGGTGTGTGTAACGGTTGTCAGATGTTGTCAAACCTTAATGAGTTAATTCCAGGCTCAGATTTATGGCCTCGTTTTGTACGTAATAACTCTGAACGCTTTGAAGCTCGTTTCAGCCTGGTTGAAGTACAAAAAACTAACTCGTTATTCTTAAATGATATGGCGGGATCTTATATGCCTATTGCCGTTTCACATGGTGAAGGTCGTGTGGAAGTGAAAGATCAGGCTCATTTAAATGCGATTGAAGCGAGTGGTTCGATTGCTTTACGTTTCATCAATAACTACGGTGAAAATACGCAGCAATACCCTGCTAATCCGAATGGCTCTCCAAACGGTATTACAGGTCTAACCTCTAAAGATGGACGTGTCACTATTATGATGCCGCATCCAGAGCGAGTGTTCAGAACTGTTGCTAACTCATGGCACCCGGATCAGTGGCAAGAGGATAGCCCTTGGATGCGAATGTTTAGAAATGTGCGCAAACAGTTAGGTTAAACAAAAAAGGGGATGTTAACATCCCCTTTTTTTTTCTTGTACTACTGTTAACCTGTTGATTTAACTTGGTAAGTCAGCGTTTTATAATTGAAAGGTGAACTCTTTGTCTGTGACTGTCGAAAACGTTTTATATATTGGGCACAATATTCAACTTGTCGAAGCTATGCTTAACTTGTCTGGCACCTCGGCACAATCTGATTACTACATTCACCACTTAACCTCGACCAATGGTATACAAGCTACTTTAGCTGAAAAAAAATATACTCATTTAATTTGTGAACTGCCATGTAGCAAAGAGTTAGCTGATAAAATTACAGCTGATTTCCCCTTATTAAAAACCACTTATCTAAGCGGAACTGAAGCGCCCCAATCCGCTAAATTATCAGCCACAATGGAAGGGTTAATCACTGATGAGGTAAAAGCCGCTTTAGATTACCTCAGTATTCCTATCTATTTTAAAAACAGACAAGGTGAATTTTTAGCCTGCAATAGCTATTTTTCACATCTGTTCGGCCTGACCCCTGCGCAAGTTATAGGAAAAACGGCATCATTTGTATTACCTGCTCATCTGGTCGATGAGATAGAAAATATAGATCGAAAAGTATTTAACGATAAGCAAGTATATTTTTACGAATGTAAAATTGATGATCTCGCTGGCAGAGAGCGTGATGTGGTTTTTCGTAAAGAAAGCGTTGATAATGACAAATTTCAAATCGGTATGATCTTTGATGTGACAGAGATTAATGAGGCGAAATATTCATTGGAAAAAGAGCGGATTATGTTACGCGCAACTGCTGATATATCGACCGATCTTATTTTCTTTAAAGATTTGCAAAGCCGCTTTTTAGGTTGTAATAAACAATTTGAAAAGTTTGTGGGCTGCCCGGAGCAAGATATATTAGGCAAAAAAGACGATCAGCTTTTTGAACTCGAACAGGCTTTAATGTGTCAGTCACAAGACCAAGAAGTGATGTCTAGTAAGCAAATATATCTGGGTGAAGAGTATCTTACTTATAACAATGGCCAGCGTCATTTTATCGAAATGAAAAAGGTACCGTTACAGAACAAACAAGGACAAGTCCAAGGTTTAATTGGAGTGGGGCGAGATATTACCGCGCATCACTTGATGCAGAAACGTCTAAAAATAGCGAATGCAGTCTTTGAAAATAGTAAAGAGAGTATTCTTGTTACCGATCAGACTGGTACTATTATGTCTGTAAATAAAGCTTATTGTTCTACATCTGGTTTTTCAAAAAATGAATTATTAGGGGTAAATACCAGTGAGTTTGCATCCAATCAACATGAAAATATTGAAATTGCATTAAAAGAAAATAAAAGCTGGCAGGGAGAGATAACTTATCACCATAAAAATGGTGATACCCATTTTGCCTGGTTAGATATTTATGTTGTTGAGCATTCCGCTGAAGGTATAAGCAACCGTATCTACTCCTTTACAGATTTAAGTCAAAGCAAAAGCGTTGAAGAAAAAATCCAGTTTTTATCAAAACATGATCCGCTAACAGGGTTATTTAATCGTATTGCGTTATTTACCCGCTTGGAAGATGCAATTACCCGGGCAAAATATAAAGAGGCTGCAATGGCGGTGGTCTTAGTCGATATTAATGGTTTTAAAGCGGTTAATGATCAATATGGCCATAATGCGGGTGATCAAGTATTAAAAGAGATCGCTAAACGTCTTAAAAGTTGTGTCTATGAAAAAGATACAGTTGCGCGTTTTGGTGATGATGAGTTTGTTATTATTGTCGATGAATTGGATAATGAACAGGATGTCGCCTTACTCGCACAGAAAATTGCAGAGCAGTTTAGCGAAAAGTTCATTATTGAAAACATTGAAGCAAGTTTATCTGCAACGATTGGTATCAGTATCTGTCCTGATGACGGTATTGATGGTGACACTCTGTTAGGTAATGCAGAAAAAGCGATGCAGCGTGGAAAAAACTGTCAGAGTGGTGCGTCGTACCACTTTTACACCATGGAGTTAACACGCCACTCTAATCAACAGTTTGAATTAGAGGAAGAGTTAAAACAGGCATTGCTGCTGGATCAGTTTGAGTTGTATTACCAGCCTCAGTACGATCTTAATAAACGGAAAATTGTAGCTGTGGAAAGTTTGCTGTGCTGGAATCATCCACAGCAAGGTCTTCTGGAGCCGGATCGCTTTTTAATCTTAGCGGAAAATAGCGGTTTATTGGTTCCCATTGGCCTGCAAATGCTTCGTAAAGCGGCACTGCAAGCGGTAACCTGGCAAAAATCGGCGATAAATTTTGGGCGTATTGCTATTAATTTATCGCAAGCTCAATTAGAACAAATCAGCTTCCTTGCTGATCTGCAGACTATTTTAAAAGAAACTGATTGTTCTGGACAGTGGCTTGAATTTGAAATAGAGAAGTCTATTCTTCGTCATGCTTCATTAGAGGTTCTGTCGAACCTAACGAATATAAGAAAGATGGGGATTGCATTCACCATTAGAAATTTTGGTATAGCAAGTGCAGTTCTAGATTTAATTAATATACTTGCTATTGAAAAACTAAAAATATCCACTCACGCTACTATAAATGGTTCAGGATATTTAGTGAACGACGCGCACTTTAATGCATCTAATCTTTTTGCTAACAGCTTAGGTCTTAGCATAGTTGGCGATGGGCTCGATAATGCGCAGCAAGAGACATTTTCAACTAATCAGGGTTTTGATGCGGCGCAAGATCATTTTAAAACAAAAGCGATGAAAGCTTCTGAAGCAACTTTTTATCTGCGTTGTAATAAACGTAAATAAGGCTTATACCCAAGCCGCTTGAATCTGCACCTTCAAGTTGTTTGGGGCGAAGCGCTCAGAAGCTTATCATTAAGCTTGCTGCTGCTAATAATCTAAGTTAATTTAGCTTTTTTCCTCAGAGACTTAGTTCTATGGATTTTTTCTCTTTTGATATGACTTGGCAAGATAGCACCCTTTATATGGTGCTTTCTGCATTGCTATACTTTTCTCTGTTATTGCTGACTTCGTTGCGGGTGATTATTAAACGTAAACCGAGCGGTATCTCTTTAGCGTGGTTATTTCTGATCTATGCGTTACCTCTGTTTGGTATGCTGAGTTACTTTATTTTCGGTGAGCTTCATCTAGGTCAAAAACGCCAGAAGCGACGCGAGCAGATAGGTGAGAAATTTCAACAGTGGCTTAGAACTGAGCCGGTAGAGAATCGCCAGAGTACGGAGCAGATAAGTCTGTGTGCGCGTTCAATGCAGGCCTTTGTAGAATCGTATACCAGCATGCCGATGTTAAAAGGTAATCACCATTCACTATTATCATCAACAGATCAAATTCTTATTGAATTAACCGAAAAAATTAACCAAGCACAAAAACATTGTTACCTGTTGTTTTATATCTGTAATGAAGGCGGTTTGGTTGACCATTTATTAGCAGCATTGATTAAAGCTTCCAGGCGCGGGGTCGAATGTAAGTTACTACTTGATTCGGTGGGAAGTCATGATTTTTTTAAAAGTGATATGCCCTCGATTATGCGTCAAGCTGGTGTTGAAGTTGTTGAGGCATTACCAGTAGGTGCGTTCAGACTGTTGTTTCAGCGCCAGGATCTGAGAATGCATCGCAAATTGGTTTGCATTGATGATGATGTTGCTTATACAGGTAGTATGAATCTGGTTGATCCTGCTTATTTTAAAAAGGATCAAGGTTTTGGCGAGTGGGTTGATATTATGGTGCGCTGTGAAGGGCCTATTGTACAGTTAATGCAGGGGTTGTTTATCTGGGATTGGTATTTAGAAACCAGTCAAAAAATGCCGTTACCACTGTCGCAATTAGAGTGCTTTCCAGTAGCGGGTACACACAATGCCCAGCTTATCCCTTCGGGACCTGAGTTTGGTAAAGCAAGTATTCATCAAGTGCTATTAACTGCAATTTATGAAGCTAAATATAGCCTTGTTTTAACAACCCCTTATTTTGTTCCTGATGAAAGTATATTGGCGGCACTGGAAGTTGCTGCGTTACGCGGTGTTGATGTAAAAATTATCTTACCTGCTAAAAATGATTCATTGATGGTCAAATATGCGTCGCGTGCTTTTTTTGACGAGCTGTTAACGGCAGGGGCAAAAATCTATAAATTTCATGGTGGTTTACTGCATAGCAAAAGTATTGTTATCGATGAAAAAATTGCTTTATTAGGTACGGTTAACCTGGATAAGCGTAGCTTCTGGCTGAATTTTGAGATGACTATGCTGATTGATAATCATGAATTTGCGGGCGAACTATTAACGACACAGCTGCATTATCTGTTAGCATCAGATCAACTTATCCTAAGCGAATGGAAGAAACGAAGTTATTTTAAAAAGCTATTAGAAAGTACGCTCTATCTGTTTAGTCCCCTGTTGTAAACTAACTTGATTATTGTCCTGAAATTCATCCAAAATAAAAGGGCTTGGTTATTTATGCGCAATATGGCTGAGCAGATAAAGCAGTACAGGTGCCAAAATAATAACAAGTCGCTGCAGCTGGCGGTTATGGGATAAGTAGGCATCACATTCAGGCAACCACAGCCATAGGATCACTGCGAACATCACCATAATATCGGCCACTACGCCACTAAGAAACACGCTTGCAAATGTAAGCAGCACAACCAGGGTTCGATTAATGTTATGGCAAGTTTTTGAGGATAGCTGATGCGAAAACTCTGTTTGTTTTTTTGTGCTTTTACTTTCTGTGATTTTATTCTGCGATTCAAATAATAGGTACATGACAGCCTCCTAAACTTCCCAAATAACCTTAACCACGACCTAGTTATAAATCATGCAGATTTCAGGCCAAACAGAATTTTGACATGTAGTGAACTTGCTGCAAGTTATCCACATAGTCACTTGAAACACCGGATAGCTATTGTTTGTAAATAACAATTCATACGCATTTATCTGAATTACAGGCAAAAAAAAGCCTGCAGTTAAGCAGGCTTTTCTATTCACCGAGCAATTAAGCTTCGATTAATTATTAAGCTTATTTTTCAGCTTTTTTCTCTTCTTTTTTAGCCGGTGCATCAACTACATCAACGTAATCTTTACCGTAGTAAGAAGCAAGAAGCACATCTTTTAGCTCAGAGATTAATGGGTAACGAGGGTTTGCACCAGTACATTGGTCATCAAACGCTTGTTCCGCTAGGTCATCAATAGCAGCTAGGAAGTCAGCTTCATCAACACCAGCAGCTTGGATTGAAAGTGGAATGTTTAATTCAACTTTCAATTCGTCTAACCAAGTTAGAAGTGCGTTGATTTTAGCTTCAGTATTACCTTCACGGAAACCTAAGTGTTCAGCAACTTCAGCATAACGAGCACGTGCTTTTGGACGGTCGTATTGCGAGAAAGTACCTTGCTTAGTTGGTTTGTTTGTTGCATTGAAACGAATAGTATTCGTTAATAGCAGTGCATTTGCTAAACCATGTGGAAGGTGGAATTCATTACCAATTTTGTGCGCCATTGAGTGACACACACCTAGGAATGAGTTCGCAAACGCGATACCAGCGATAGTTGCTGCATTATGTACTTTTTCACGTGCAACAGCATCGTTTTTACCATTATGGTAAGAACTTGGCAGGTACTCTTTAAGCATCTTAAGTGCTTGTAGTGCTTGACCATCTGAGTATTCGTTAGCAAGCATTGAAACGTAAGCTTCCATTGCGTGAGTAACAGCATCGTAACCACCGAAAGCACAAAGTGACTTAGGCATATCCATTACTAGGTTAGCATCTACAACAGCCATGCTTGGCGTTAATTCGTAATCTGCAAGCGGGTATTTTTTGCCCGTTCTTTCATCAGTTACAACAGCAAATGGTGTTACTTCAGAACCAGTACCAGAAGTAGTTGTAATACATACTAATTCAGCTTTAACGCCCATTTTAGGGAACTTGTAGATACGTTTACGGATATCCATAAAGCGCATTGCTAAGTCTTCGAAATCAGTTTCTGGATGCTCGTATAGAACCCACATGATTTTCGCTGCATCCATTGGTGAACCACCACCAACTGCAAGAATTACGTCAGGTTTGAATACGTTACAAGCTGCCGCACCTTTTTTGATAATAGCAAGAGTCGGATCTGCTTCAACTTCGTGGAAGATCTCAACTAACATACCTTGTGCTTCAAGGATTCCACGTAATTCATCAATGTAACCGTTAGCAAATAGGAAACCATCAGTTACGATCATTGCACGTTGTTTGCCTTCAAGGTCAGTCATTGCAATTGGTAAAGAGCCACGACGGAAGTAGATAGATTTTGGTAGTTTATGCCATAACATATTTTCAGCTCGCTTCGCGATTGTTTTAGTATTGATTAAGTGTTGTGGACCAACATTTTCAGAAACAGCGTTACCACTGTGTGTACCACAACCTAAAGTTAGAGAAGGTGCAAAACCAAAGTTATAGATGTCACCGATACCACCGTGAGATGTAGGTGAGTTAATAACGATACGACATGCTTTCATTGCAAGGCCGAACGCATCAACACGATCAGAGTTTGCATCTTGGTCTGTGTAAAGTGCAGCTGTATGACCAACACCACCGATATCTAATACGATATGTGCTTGACGAACAGCATCTTCGTAGTTTTTAGCTTTAAATAGACCAAGTGTTGGAGATAGTTTTTCATGTGCGAACATATCTTCAACTTTTACTTCTAGGCCTTCACCAACTAGTACTTTAGTTGATTTTGGTACTGTAACGCCAGCAAGCTCAGCAATAGTAAATGCAGATTGACCAACGATTTTAGCGTTAAGTGCGCCATCGATAAACATCGTTTTAGCCACTTTTTCTTTGTCGGCTTTGTTTAGAATGAAACCGCCGTATGCAGCAAGACGCTCTTTAAATTCATCATATTTAGATTCAACAATAATCGCCGCTTGCTCAGAAGCACAGATCATACCGTTATCGAATGTTTTTGACATTAAGATTGAAGAAACCGCACGCTTGATATCTGCACTTTCATCGATTACAACAGGTGTATTACCCGCGCCAACACCAATTGCAGGGTTACCTGAAGAGTATGCTGCTTTAACCATGCCTGGACCACCAGTTGCAAGGATGATTGCAGTGTCTTCATGCTTCATGATTGTATTAGTAAGCTCTAAAGATGGGATATCAATCCAACCGATAAGATCTTTTGGTGCGCCCGCTTCAACTGCTGCATCTAAAACAATTTTAGCTGCGTAGTTTGTACACTCTTTAGCACGTGGATGTGGTGCAACAATACAACCATTACCCGTTTTAAGTGCCATTAACGTTTTAAAGATAGCCGTTGATGTAGGGTTAGTAGTAGGAACGATTGCACAGATGATACCCATAGGCTCAGCAAGTGTAACTGTATTTAATGATTCATTACGTGATAATTCACCAACAGTCTTAGTGTCTGCGAAACTGTTGTAAATGAACTCAGAAGCAAAGTGGTTTTTAATTACTTTATCTTCTATAAGGCCCATGCCTGTTTCTTTAACAGCCATTTTTGCAAGTTCGATGCGGTGAGTTGACACTTTAAGTGCGGCAACACGGAAGATTTCATCAACCTGTTTTTGTGAAAAGGTTGCATACTCTGCTTGTGCTACTTTAACGCGCGCAATCAGAGCTTCTAAATCAGCAACTGTGCTTACTGTCATAATATTCTCCTAAGGATTTATAAAAATAAAAGTTAAAAATGTTTTACTAAAACTGTGCTAGCTGATACGAAAGCTAATCTTAGTAAAAAATTTTCACATTGATTATAGAAATTTGCTTTTTTGACGCATTGATCGAGATCATATGTAAGTAAATTACAGAATAACAATGAAAAGTTAGAGTTAACTTAAAATTATGCCTAAAAACCTATGATTTCATAATTTAAAAAAGCTATTTTACAAGTAATTCAAACAATTAGCTATGATTTGTAATTTTATTACATGGCATTAGCATCTGCTAAAGAGGACTCTTCAAAAAAATCTTTGCGTGTAGGGGCAAGCGGTAATAAGCTTCACCTTTATTGTAATTATTAAAATGAGATTGTTATGTCAAATGTTTCAACGTTTGCCCGCTGTGCATTATATTTTGCAGCGATAGTTATCTGCCTGGCAGGAATTAAAATTGCAGCCCCGATTGTTGTACCGTTTTTACTCTCTCTTTTTGTGGCTATTATCTGCAATCCGGCTATCAACTTTTTAGCTGAGCGAAAAATACCGCGTGGTATTGCTATTGCCGTGGTGATTATTTTCATCTTTTCATTGTTTATTGTTTTAGGAGGCATTATCGGCTCCTCTGTAAATGGTTTTAGGCAGGCGTTACCTACCTATGAAGCACAGTTATCTAGTGAAGTTGATTGGTTAATAACTTGGATGGGGAAACACAATATCTCGATATCCATGACTGAAGTGCGGGGATATTTTGATCCAGCTAAAGTGATGACCTTAGTAACCACTACATTAACAGGCTTCAGCAGTGTATTAGGTAATGTCTTTTTATTGCTATTAACGGTTGTTTTTATGCTCTCGGAGGGGCAGGGGTTTGCGAACAAACTTCATGTTGCCTTTGATGATTCGGTCCGTACTGAAAAACGCTTAGATCATTTTTTAAATATGGTTAATCAATATATGGCCATAAAAACGGTTATCAGCCTGGCAACGGGTTTAATTATTGGCTTGGTTTTATGGTTACTCGGCGTCGACTTTTTTGTGTTGTGGGCTCTATTGGCATTTTTGCTTAACTATATTCCCAATATTGGTTCAATCATTGCGGCCGTACCCGCGGTTATTTTAACCTTTTTACAATTGGGAGTAGGTTATGCCAGCATGGTTATTGCTTTGTTTGTCGGTGTAAATATGGTGATGGGCAGTGTGATTGAGCCTAAGTTTATGGGGCGAAGTTTAGGCTTGTCGACCTTAGTGGTATTTTTATCATTGATTTTCTGGGGATGGTTATTAGGTATGGTGGGCATGTTATTATCCGTTCCATTGACCATGATCTTTAAAATAGCGTTAGAAAATAGTGAAGATGGACATTGGTTTGCTATTTTATTAAGTTCTGATGAAGAGATCCATGAATTGCAAAACACATTAAATAAAGAAAAATAATAATGAAAATATTAGAGCATATTAATTGGGCTGACGTAGTTAGCCTGCCTAAAAATGAACTGCAGCGTTTATTGCATGGACGTGGCTTTTGTTTCCCAGATTACACCTATATTAATATTGACTGGTTATCACCTGTGATATTAATTATCTTATATAAAGAGGTAGAAGAGGAGTGGCTGCACAAGCTAAGTGAGCAGCTGCTTAAAAAAATGACTGATTTAGGGTTTACTGTAAAAAGTATTCAAGCTCAGTACCGTTGCCGAGAATTTGCCCCAACAGAGATCTTGTTTGGCGAGGCAATTACCGATTTAGTCGCCCCAGAGAATGATCTGAAATATAAGATCAACTTAGGCAGTAAGCAAAACTACGGCATCTTTTTAGATATGAAAAATGGTCGTCAGTGGGTACAAGAAAACAGTCAAAATAAACGCGTATTAAATCTCTTTTCATATACCTGTGCATTTTCAAATGCAGCGATCGCCGGAGGGGCCGAGCAAGTTATTAATCTTGATATGAGTAAGGCCGCGCTTGCAGTTGGACGAGATAACCATAGGTTAAATGGTCATGATTTAAGTAAAGTAAAATACCTGGGTCATGATCTTTTTAAATCTTGGGGTAAGGTTAAACGTTTCGGACCCTACGATATTATTATTGCCGATCCACCATCGCTGCAAAAAGGCAGTGTCAATATCAAGCGTGATTATCCGAAGATTATTCGTCGTTTACCCGAATTATTGAACAAAGAGGGGGTGGCGTTATTATGCTTGAATTCGCCAGATTTAGATTTTGAATTTTTATATCAAATAATTAAAGAAGAGTGCCCGGCAGCAAAAGTGATTAAACAAATTAATCCACCTGCTGAGTTTACCAATATAAACCCGGATCATGGTTTGAAGTGCTTGCTTATCCAACTCTAGTTGGCTGTTTAGATATAAAAAAGCCCCGCTTTGTTTTGCAAAGCGGGGCTTTTATTTTTCAGTCAGGCTAAGCTTCTGCTGCAGCTTTCTCTTCTGCTTGTGTTGCTTGAATAGCTGTTAATGCGATTGTGTAAACAATATCATCAACTAATGCACCACGGGACAAGTCATTTACAGGTTTACGCATACCTTGCAGCATTGGACCGATACTGATTAGATCTGCACTACGTTGTACTGCTTTATAAGTAGTATTACCGGTATTTAAATCAGGGAAGATAAATACTGTTGCTTGACCTGCAACCGGGCTGTTAGGAGCTTTGCTCTTAGCAACATTTTCCATTACCGCCGCGTCATATTGCAGTGGACCGTCGATAAGAAGATCTGGACGACGCTCCTGAGCAATTTTAGTCGCTTCACGCACTTTTTCAACATCGCTACCAGCACCTGAAGTACCTGTCGAGTAACTGATCATGGCAACTTTTGGATCGATACCAAATGCGATAGCAGAATCCGCAGATTGAATTGCGATATCGGCAAGCTGCTCAGCTGTAGGATCCGGGTTGATTGCACAATCACCGTAAACCAGTACTTGGTCAGGTAATAACATAAAGAAGATCGAAGAAACCAAGCTTGCACCTGGCGCTGTTTTAACTAATTGCAGCGGCGGACGAATCGTATTAGCCGTGGTATGCACAGCACCGGAGACAAGGCCTGCCACTTCATTTTCAGCTAACATCATTGTACCGAGTACTACGGTATCTTCCAGTTGCTCGCGAGCAACAACTTCAGTTAGACCTTTCGCTTTACGTAGTTCAACCATTGGTGCAACGTAACGCTCAAGCACATCCATTGGATTAATGATTTCAACATCATCTGTTAACTCAATGCCCTGCTGCGTTGCAATACGTTGAATTTCTTGAGGGTCACCTAATAAAACAGGTTTTGCAATACCTCGTTGTGCACAGATAAGTGCTGCCTGAATTGTACGAGGCTCTTCACCTTCCGGTAATACAATGCGCTGGTTCGCTTTACGCGCAAGTTCTGTTAAATGGTAACGGAATGCAGGTGGAGATAAACGACGCGATAGAGAAGAATCTTCTGTTAATGTATTTAACCAGTGTTTATCAATATGACCGGCGATATATTCCTGCACTTTTTCAATACGCTCAACATCATCAACTGGAATTTCCATATTGAAGTTCTGCAGGCGCTGCGCTGTCTGCCAGGTATTGCTCTTGATTAATATAATCGGTAAACCAGATTCCATAGCACGGCTACACAGTTTCATCACTTCATCTTCAGGGTGGTAATCACCTGTTAGTAATAAACAACCAATTTTCATACCGTTCATAGCTGCTAAACAGGCTGCGATAATGACGTCACTGCGATCACCTGAAGTTACCAGCATTGAACCTGCTTTGAAGTGTTCAACCATATTTGGAATTGAACGCGCACAGAAAGTAACACTTTGTAATCGACGGTTATTAAGGTCACCCTCATTTAATATTTGCGCTTCAAGGTGATTGCAAAGATCTCTGACTCGTGGCGCAATCAGATCGGCACTCCAGGGGATGCAACCTAGAATTGGTAACGGGCTTTTGCTGAACATTTGTAATACTTCCAGATTGTTATTAATAACACCATCTGGAATATCAAACATTTCAGTTAGATCTGGACGTGATTTGTCATTTTCATCAATTGGTGCGCCAACTTTATTAATGATACAACCCGCGATACGTTTGTTCTTTTTACCACCAAAAGAAGAGACGGCTATTTCCATACGTTCTTTTAACTGTTGCGAAGAATCGTTACTTGGGTGAGTCACAAATACCATTTCTGCGCTTAATGCTTTGGCAATGCTGTAGTTGATTTCATTGGCAAACTGATGTTTGTCCGTTGGTACAAGACCCTCAATAATAATTACATCACTTTCTTTTGTCCCTTGACGAAAACGTTCAACAATATTTTCTAATAAGTCTGAAGATCTACCCGAAGAGATAAGGTTTTCTGCGTATTTCATTGCAAACGGTTCAGGCGGATTGATAGATGAACCATTGCGTAACGTTGTTGTTGAGCGTTCCGGTCCTGTATCACCGATACGTGGTTGAGCAATTGGTTTGAAGAAGTTAACTGCAACACCTTGGCGTTCCATAGCGCGGACCATTCCTAGGCTGACAGAAGTAACACCGACACCAGAGCCGATGGGAATGAGCATAATAGTACGGGACATGACTATTCCTTTTATAAATAGAATTTAGAGAAAATAAGGAGAGTGTCAGCTCTCCTATATGTATTAATTATTATTAAGCTGAAACTAGTTTTGCAGAATCTTGTGCAATAACCCATTCTTCATTTGTCGGGATAACCATCGCAATAGGAGAGCCATCCGCGGTAATGATCCCCTGCTCGCCCAATACTGCCGCTGCATTTTTGTCAGCATCGACTTGATAACCGAATATTGCCAATAAATCTAAGACTTTTGCTCGGACCTTAACGGTGTTTTCTCCGATACCGCCAGTAAAGATAATTGCATCAATATGACCTAGTGGAACAGCAAAAGAAGCAATATATTTTGCTAAACGGTAGCAGAACATTTCCATTGCTAATATTGCACCTTGATGGCCTTTTTCACAGTTCTCAGTAATTTTACGGAAGTCACTGGAAATACCTGAAATTCCTAGTAGACCACTTTGCTTTTGCAGCATGTCCATTACGCCTTCAAGGCTGTAGCCTTCACGCGTAACTAGATGCTCAATAATACTTGGATCAATATCACCACAACGAGTCCCCATTACAAGACCTTCAAGTGGCGTCATGCCCATACTGGTATCAACACTTTTGCCATTTTTAATTGCTGTAACTGATGCGCCATTACCTAAATGCGCTGAGATAACATTGATTTCTTCAAATGGTTTGTTAAGCGCTTTTGCAGCTTCCTGGGTTACAAACAGGTGACTTGTACCGTGCATACCATAACGACGAATACCTTTTTCTTTGTAAAGGTTATATGGCAATGCGTACATAAATGCTTTAGCCGGCATACTTTGATGGAATGCTGTATCAAATACCGCAACTTGAGGAAGCGTAGGGAAAGCTGATTGTGCGGCTTTAATACCTAAAATATGCGCATGGTTATGCAGTGGAGCAAGAGATGCACACTCTTCAATGCCTTCAAGCACATTCTCATCAATAATAACTGATTCAGTAAATTTTTCACCACCATGAACAATACGGTGACCTATTGCCACAAACTGTTCACTTAAACCGTCTTCTTTTTTGATAATCTCTTCAACAATATAAGAGATAGCAGCTGAATGCGCGCTATAAGCGGGTAGGTTAGAGGCCTCTTTCTTTCCTGCAGTTGTCCATTTAATACGAGCATCGGGAAGATTAAAACATTCTGCAAGACCGCTAATTACTTCATCACCACTCTGGGCATTAATAACGGCAAATTTAAGAGATGAACTACCACAGTTCAGGACAAGGACAAGTTTGTTGCTCATGAGAAATTCCAGTAAGTAAAATTGATAATACCAGCATTTTAGTCGGTGCATGCTGAAGACGGTTAAAGTGCGCTAAACATCCAAATATATCACTATTAATGGGGTGATTTGGCTCACATTGTTTTAACTGAAGTCTACGCTTATGTAATTAAATAACAAACAAGAATTTGGTGAAAAACCAATTAAAATCAATTTTTTTATTAACAATTTTGCAAACTCTTGTTACTGTTAAATTGAAACGGTAATTTTTTAGTGGTTTTTCGTTTCTTTTCGTTGTTTTTCGAGTTTTTTCGTTTTCTTTGCGGTATGGAGCTATATTGAATACATTTTTTGAAGTTATTAAGCAAGGTGATAAGTATTTGCAAAGCTGGCCGAAACAAAGAATTTTAAATTGTTTGTTTATTGATAGTAAAGTTGCCTTTTATACCCGTCTATCAATCAAAACCATGCCTGCTTTTATTATGTTAATAATCGCCTTAAATATTATGTTTCCCACTTTATTTAGCTGGCCCGCAACGCTGACGTTTATTCTGTTTTTACTGGGGCTACCTATACAGGGCTTATATTGGTTAGGTAAACGATCAAGGGAGCTACTACCTAATCAATTATTACCTTGGTATACGGCTATTCAGAAAAAGCTTAGTGGTAATCGTGCCGAGCAAACTGTTATGTTGTATCGTCCATCTTATTTAGATTTGGCATTATTACTTAAAAATGCTTTTAAATTGGGTGGTGATAAGTTTTTACAGCACCACGAACTGATTTGAAGTTTTATAGCTTTTGGTAGATCTCGATATAGAAATCACATTCTATTTTCCACGATTGCTCTGATAATAGCGCCTGCATTTTTTGCTTATTAAACTTGCGAGCGGAATGTGAAATCATATTAATTATCTTTTATCTTTTATCTTTTATTCTTTATCCGTTGAGTCTTTCTGTTTCTGGTAAATCTCGATATTAAAATCACACTCGATAGACCACGATTTTTCTGCTAATAGATCCTGCATCGTTTGCTTATTAAACTTCCAGGCAAAAGGGGTCATATTAATAAGATCTTGAACTGTTTGTGCTTCTGTTACTTGTAGCGGGTAATTAAGATTTATCTGTTCGATTTTGTTAAATCCTGAAGGTGCTGAGTTTTCCTGCGCATGTTCATTTACTTGTTGGTAAATCTTTTCTCTAAGCTGGAACAGGTGACGAGGTGCAGGTGTTACCGTAATCAGATAACCATTTTGTTTAATCAGGCGTTGCAGTTCACTATCCAGCGATGGAGCATAAATTCGAATCAATGCATCTAAACTATTATCAGGCAGTGGCACATCGTATGCGCTGGCAACGCAGAAATTGATGTTTTTATAGCGTTTAGCCGCATAACGTATGGCTACTTTGGAAATATCTAAGCCGTTAATAATAAACTTCTCTGGAAGCTGCTCCGCTAAAAGCGCAGTGTAATAACCTTCTCCGCAACCTAAATCAAGAATCTGTGCCTGCTCTTTATCTGTCAGGTATGCGGACACTAACTCACTGACTTTTTCTGCGAGCGGCAAATATCCGTCACTATTTAAAAAAGCACGCCTTGCCTGCATCATCTCTTTATTATCGCCCGGATTTTTTGAGTTTTTTGCATTTACGGGGAGCAGATTCAGGTAACCCTCTTTGGCAATATCAAAATGATGATTGTTAGCACAGATTTGGGTGTTATTTGTTTGTTGGAAAACAGTTTGGCAAAGCGGGCAGATAAATGGATTCATAATGGGCTCTATTAAGGCAGATAATTATTTATCTGCCTTTTTCGATCAGTAAATGACATTGTCATTGTATTGTAAAAGAATATTCTTGATGATTTCCATGGTATCGCGTGATGGAGGGTGTACGCCATCTAGGGGGTAAATCTCTCCCATTGCAGTCCATTTATGTTTGCCAAGTTCATGGTAAGGCAGCATTTCAATTTTTTCGATATTGTTCATAGGTTCAATAAACTGACCTAGAGCATGTGCATCTTCCTCACAATCGGTATAACCGGGTACAACCACGTAACGCAGGTAAACAGGCTGATTCTGCTCTGCTAAATATTTTGCAAATTCAAGCGTGTATTTATTACTTACATGAGTCAGATCGATATGTTTTTCATTATTCATCTGTTTGATATCTAACAAAACTAAGTCTGCAACATCAAGTACACTTCTGGTTGTTTCATCAATGCGGCGTACAAAACCGTTGGTATCAAGGCAGGTATGAATACCTTCTGCTTTACAGGCTGTGAATATAGCTTTAACAAATTCAGGTTGCAGCATCGCTTCACCACCAGAAACGGTAACTCCACCGCCGGAAGCATTCATGTAGTGTCGATATTGCACCAGATCCGCCATTAACTCATCGACGCTCATCTCTTTGCCGCCTTCGGTATCCCAAGTATCACGATTATGACAATATTTACAACGCATTAAGCAGCCTTGTAAAAAGATTATGAAGCGAATGCCTGGTCCATCGACGGTACCACAGGTTTCAATTGAATGAACATGGCCAATTAATGACATCAAAAACCCCTTAAAACTAATTATTTCATCTATTTCTTAGACAAAAAAACAAATGAAATAATTG